>DNCN01000026.1 GCA_003485015.1 bacterium | reverse complement strand
ATCATCGGTGATCTCTTCTCCTCGGCGGGCTGGCAGACAGTGCATGACTACTGCTTCCCTCTTGGCCAGATTGAGTATCTTAGTATTGACTTGATAGGATCTGAAGGCCTTCCTCCTCTTTCCTGCCTCCTTCTCTTGCCCCATCGAGATCCAGGTGTCAGTATAGATGATATCTACTCCCTTTACGGCCTTCTCAGGACTGGGGGTAATTATCGCTCCTTTCTCTTTGATGATATCTTGTTTTGGCCAATAACCCTTTGGTGCAGCCACTCTGATCTCCATTCCCATAATCGATGAACCTATAATCAAGGAATGACAGACGTTATTCCCATCACCGATGAAAGCCAGTTTTAGCCCTTCGAGTCTCCCAAACTTCTCCTTAATAGTGAAGAGGTCGCTTAAGACCTGGCAGGGATGGTAAAGATCAGAGAGACCATTGATCACTGGAACACTGGCCGAGTTTGCCAACCTGAGGAGGGTATTGTGTGAATAGGTTCGGGTTACAATGCCATTAAAGTACCCTGAAAGTACCCGGCCGCAGTCCTCAACCGACTCCCTCTGCCCCAGTCCCACTTCTTGGGGTCCAAGATAGACTACCTCACCACCAAGCTGGCGCATACCGAGTTCACAAACAACCCTTGTTCTCAGAGATGGTTTTTCAAAGAGGAGGGCTAGCGATTTACCCAGGAGCGGATGAAAAGACCCTCCCTTTAGACTACGTTCTTTTATCTCTCGAGAGAGCTCAAATATCTCTTCAATCTCATCCCCCGAGAGATCTGAAAGGGTTAGAAAGTTTTTCTTCATTAAAACTCCTTTGGACACATTATACTCAACTTTTTGCCAGGAGTCAAGAAAAAATCAGGGTATTCTTTTTATTATTCTTTGACCAGAAGGACATCTTCAAGATCTATAGTGAGGATTGAAATTGACATGCATCTTCGGATGTGATATCTTTGAAGGGAATAGAAAAAGTATCTTGGTGAGTGAGAATAAAAACATGAGCCGATTGAGACAGGAGATCTTAAGGGCCTTTCTTGAGACGGGGGATATTCTCTCAGGCGAAGGACTCTCCAAAAGATTCGGTGTTTCAAGAAGTTCTATCTGGAAGCATATCCAGGGGCTGCGAGATCAGGGCTACCAGATCCTTTCTTGTCCTAAACTTGGTTATCGTCTTGTAGTCCGGCCCGATGGACTGCTTCCGGCCGAAATAAGAGCCGGACTCTCTACTAAAATCATAGGTAAGGAGATACTTCATTTTAAAGAGATCTCCTCAACCAATGACCTGGGTTTAAAGTTGGCTCGCCAGGGCTACCCAGAGGGGACCCTCATCATTGCAGAATGCCAATCCTGCGGCCGAGGTCGTTTAGGTCGATCCTGGATTTCTCCTGAGGGTGGAATCTACCTCTCCCTCATCTTGCGGCCTCAAGCCAGTCCAGACCTTGTACCCTTTTTGATCCTCTTAGCCGGGGTAGCGGTAGCTAAGGGAATAAGGAAGATCCTCAACCTTCCTCTTCTCTTGAAGTGGCCTAATGATCTCTTGATAAATGGCAAGAAGGTCTCGGGGATTTTGACTGAGATGGAGGCCGAACTCGATAAAGTAAACTTTACGGTTGTTGGTATCGGTATTAATGTCAATGTAAGGGCTGATCAACTCCCAGAGAGACCTGATTATCCAGCCATCTCATTGATGGTAGAGATGGGAAGAGAGGTGGATCGGAGACCACTCCTTCAGGAAATCCTCCTTGCGATCGAGGATGGGTACTTAGAGTTTAAAGCTGGTAACTATACTTCTATCCTTGAGGCATATCGAGAATTGGATGGAATCCTGGGAAAGAAGGCTAAGATCAAGACCCTTCAGGGAGTAATTGAGGGTGAGGCGGAAGGTATAGAGAAGGATGGTGCCTTAAGATTGAGGCTTTCAAATGGAAGGGTGAAAAGGATTCGTTCTGGTGAGGTGATACTCTAAATGCACTGCTACGGTATTGTTGGACTCCCCAATGTAGGTAAGTCCACTTTGTTTAATGCCCTGACCCACTCATCTGTTCTGGCTGAGAAGTACCCCTTCTCTACCACTGATCATCATATTGGTGTAGTGAAGGTTCCCGACGAACGACTGAAGAGACTGGCGGAATTGGTCGAGGCTATCGAGGTCAAACCCACAACTATTGAGTTTGTCGATATTGCAGGACTGGTCAAAGGGGCTCATAAGGGAGAGGGATTGGGTAACCGGTTCCTCTCTTATATCCGGGAGGTGGATTGTATCGTCGAGGTCGTTCGCCTCTTCCGGGATGAGACTATATCACATATCAGTACCGACCTTGAACCTATAAGTGATATTGAAACTATCAACTTAGAATTGATCTTTAAGGACTTAGAGACAATATCGAAACGTCGGGATAAATTATGCCAGCTTCTGAGAACATCGAAAGAGAAGAGATACCAAGAAGAATGGGAACTCCTTGGCCAAGCAGAGGCATGTCTGAACGAAGGGAGATTAGCTTCCTCTTTAAGGCTTTTGCCCTCTGAGGGAGGGTATCTGAAAGAACTCTCTCTTTTAACAGCCAAACCATTTCTTTATGTAGCCAATATAGATGAAGAGGATTTGGGGAAAGGGAACCAGTTACTCAAAGAGATAGAAGGCATGGCTAAAGAGACTGGTGCGAGGGTAGTCAATCTTTCGGCTAAACTTGAGGATGAACTCAAGGACCTGCCTAAGGAAGAGGCAGATGAATTCCGCCAGGAGATGGGAATGGTCTCTGGGATTAATGCCCTTATTGCTGAAAGTTACTCACTCCTTGATCTTATTAGCTTCTTTACCGTGGAACATCGAAAGGTCTCCTCATGGACTCTAAAGAGGGGCATGTCGGCTCAGGAGGCAGCCGGCAAGATCCACTCTGATATGGAGAAGGGGTTCATTTCTGCCGAGGTAGTCCCCTTTTACCAATTGATAGAGGTAGGTTCTCTCTCTTCTGCCTCCAAAAAGGGTCTTATCCGTCAAGAAGGAAGAGAATACGTTGTTCAGGATGGGGATGTTATCACTTTCCGCTTCAATGTCTAATCGGGACTTTCTTATTTTTGGATCATCTGCAATTTA
>DNCN01000179.1 GCA_003485015.1 bacterium | reverse complement strand
ATTTTGACGAAGAAGGTAGATATGTTTGTAAAAAATGTGGTTTAGTGAGTGGAACGGATTTAATTTCTGAACTTACAATTGACAAAAATAATTGGGATGGTAGCGATTGGGCAATTACAAAAGATTTTGTTGGAATCCGTATAGGCTTACTTGCTCCTCATCATTTAATTGTTATTTCAGCAAGATTGTATCACCTTTTAAAAAAACATAATGCTAAAGGATTTGCGGTAGAAAGGGTACATCTATTGTGAAAACAACGAATATTTAAGTTAGCCGCCTATACCATTATATCAAAAATATAAGGTAAAATACGTATTATGAGTGAAACTTTACATATAAATGGAGATATATAATCAAATAGGAGGGAGACATACACGACAATGGCAAAAACTTATAATAACATGGGAGCCATCTATCAGAACAAAGGCGAATTGGACAAGGCATTAAAGTTCTGTGAGAAGAGTTTGAAGATATTTGAACAAGTAGACGACATACATGGCATGGCACACACTTATACCAACTTAGGAAATGCGTATCAGCTAAAAGACGAATTGGACAAAGCATTAGAGCTCTATGAGAAAGCTATGGAGATATATAAGCAAGTAGACGATACACACCACATGGCAAAAATTTATGGCAATATGGGTACCTTAGAAATAAAAAAAGGCAATTATAAAGATGCAGTCACACTATTGAAAAAGGCAGTAGATATCTTAGAACAACTTGGTGATGTACCATATGCTCAAAGAACTCGCCAATTTCTAATGCAAGCCCAGGTGCAGATTGATGGAAAGTTCGATAGTGGAAAGTTCGATATAGATACTTTGTAACCGTTCAGGTAAGTATGTAGTTTAGGCAAAGTTAGGAAGTAAAGATGGTTGCAGGTGAATTAAAGTAGAAGGAATTAAGTGTTTTAAGGAGGTGATGCCAGTTGTATCGCATAAACTTAAAACATTGTTTAATCTTATTCATTCTGATAGTGGGTGTAGTTCTTACCCCTTCGATTAGTAGGTCATGGGTAGGAATGGCTGTTCTCTTTGATCAATTGGCCTGGTCGCCAGATGGCAAGAAACTGTGTTTCCGAGCATCTTTAACTGACTCAGGCATTGAATATGCCGATAGGCACAACATCATGGCTGTAGAAGTAAGTAATCCCAAAGATATCTATCACCTGACACCCGTTGCTAAATGTTATCCAATAAAAATTGCTTTATCAAACAATTTGGATAAGGTAGCATTTGTAGATGAGTTCGGTCTATGGGTGATGAATCTTGCTACGGGTGGGATAAAGAAACCTCTTTTTATGTGTCCTACTCAAAGGGATAGTATCCAGAAGATAGCTTGGTCTTTGGATGATAAAAGAATAGCTTGTTTAATTGAAGATTACGGGACCTTAGAGAAAAATCTATTCATCGTTGATGAGGTTGGCAAAAGGGGGAAGAGAAAAAAGTTAGAGAGGGATGTTATTGACTTTATGTGGGCTACTAATGAGACCCTCATCTGTTCAGTCGTAGCCAAAAGGGATGAAAGGTATAATATCATAGAAATTTCTTGCAAAGAGATAAACATAGACAAAAGAACCATAAGTAAACAAGAGTATGAACTTATGCATAACAACTTAGTTGCCTCAAAGACAAGCCTAATAGAAAAAGATGGGGAGGTGTTATTGGTAACCCCAATCGGCAAACCACAAAAGATCTCCAAGCCCAAGGACATAAGTTGGTGGAAAAATCTATGTCTATCCCCAGATGGTTCAAGGGTTGTCTTTGTGACATCTTCCCGTAAGTCTGATGGGTCTACTGAATACTATCTGGCTATGGCAAATATAGATGGTTCTGGATTTAAACAGATTACAGAGGGCTTTACAAATTATCCTTATTCTCCTCTTTGGGTTCTAGGGGGAAACAAGATTTTGTATATAATGGAAAATTCGTTTTACATGGTTAATCAAGATGGCACGAGTAATCACAGGCTCACAGTAAGTAATGGCTCAGAGCCAGTCTGGGCGCCAAACAGCGAAGAGGTGATATTCAAGATCGATGGCACGGAAGAGCTTTGTAAGGTCAATATCTACACGGGCAAGATGACCCCTGTGGTCTTAGATTCACTCAAAGAGTATTACTATAGTAAATTAGAGGACCAAAAAAGAGAGCATAAACAACAGGGGGAACTTCTCTCCCCAGACAAAAAATCCATAGCATACATCGAGGGACTAACGGATTTTCGGGGTTATTACAGCACGCAGATATGTGTTGATAATATAGAACGGGCAAAGAAAAGGGTGGTGGTAGGATCATGGGCAAATTTCTGAAAAAGAACAAGGAGGCAGAATAAAGAATGGAGATCAAAGAGATAAGATTAGAAGAATTAGATCCTGAAAGATTCATCAAAGAGAAGGCCCAAGAGATCTCTTCAGCCGTTGGGGGTAATTTAGCAGTTAACGCCTTATCGGGCGGGGTTGACTCCTCAACGGTCACTATGTTAGGACATAGGGCCTTGGGTAGTAGGCTTAAGACGTATTTTATCGATAACGGCCTAATGAGAGAAGGAGAGCCAAACCACATCGTCTCCTTATTTAAGGATTTAGGGGTAGAGGTTGAACTTGTAGATGCAAAAGAAATCTTCTTTAATAGATTAAAGGGTCTTACCGATCCAGAAGAAAAGAGAGAAGCGATTACTCAGGCATTCTACAAAGATATCTTTGGTAAGATTGTAAGGGAGAGTGGGGCAAAATATCTTTTTCATGGCACAAACTATACCGATGTGGAAGAGACTGTTGCTGGAGTCAAAAGACAGCATAATATCCTTGAACAGTTAGGAATCGATACAGAGAGTATATACGGCTATAAAGTTATCGAGCCCCTGGTTCAACTCAGAAAGCCGGGGGTAAGGGAAGTGGCCAAGGTCCTTGGTCTACCTGAGGAGATATATAACAGGCCCCCGTTTCCAGGTCCTGGTTTAGTAGCAAGGGTAATAGGAGAGGTTACTCTAGAGAGGATAGAGATCATAAGAAGGGCAACAAAGATTGTTGAGGAAGAGTTGTGCCATACAGGGGCATTCCAGTATCTTGCGATCTTACATGAGGATAAGGTTACAGGCATAAGAGAAGGAAAGAGAGACTATGGCTTACAGATAGAGGTAAGATGCTGGGATAGCCAAGATGCCGTCACTGGGTCACCAACGAGGCTCTCCTATGATATCTTGGATAGATTAGCCGAAAAGGTAACCAGGGAAGTGCCTGGCGTAGTAAGTGTTACTTATAACATAACCAGAAAACCACCCTCAACCATAGAGGCCATTTAGGCAAATTTACGATTCAGAGGTGATAATTCCAAAAGGGATCCCTCAGAAGATGCTGTAAAAAAACTTAAAGAGTAGGAAGTGTTTACCATTTTACCTTCTTGGTTCTTCTCCAAAAATAGCAAAAGATAACTCTTTAATAAGAAGGCATCTGTTAAACTCCTATAATTATTGTTTGATAAAAACAAATAGAGGTTAACAACAGATGCCAAAAATATTATAGCAGAAATTTTCCTTTTGATTCCTCTTGCCGACACGGATGTCGGCGGGGTGACAGGGAACGAAGTGACCACCAGAGGGGTAAAACCTCTATGGAGAACAGGAGGTTCCGAAGGATGTCTCGCGGGGCGGACGGGATTTGAACCCGCGATCTTCGGCGTGACAGGCCGATGTGTTAAACCGAGCTACACCACCGCCCCAAAAAATAAAAGGGAATTATAAATCACTTG
>DNCN01000024.1 GCA_003485015.1 bacterium | reverse complement strand
GGAGACAGGGCATAATGTGGTTATTCGGGAAGAGAATATTATCGGTGATAATCTCTCTATCTGGAATAGTGCTACTGTAGACTATGGGTGTACAATAGGCAATAATGTCAAGATCCACAATCTTGTCTATGTATGTCAATACACGACTATCGAAGACGAGGTCTTTTTGGCCCCGGGAGTGATGTTGGCCAACGACCCCCATCCGGTATGTACGAGGTGTATGAAAGGTCCGACTATAAAGAGAGGGGCGAAGATCGGTATAAATGCCACCATCCTACCCCATATTGTTGTCGGAGAGAATTCAGTGATCGGTGCGGGGAGTGTAGTTACCAAGGATATCCCACCCAATGTGGTTGCCTATGGCCATCCAGCCAAGGTGGTTATGAAGATTGAAGAGGTTGTCTGCAAGAAGGGAATAAAGATGAAGGCTTATTCCGATTTCTAGAGATAAAGAGTGAAGACGATACTATGAATTGGCAAGGAAAGAAGGTTTTGATGACTGGTGCTGGCGGTTTTATTGGCAGTCACTTCGTGGAGAGGTTGATTGAACTTGGGGCAGATCTGAGGTGTTTTGTCAGGTATACCTCACGGGGCGAGACAAGATTTCTTGAGGCGATAAAAGATAAAGTAGAGATTGTAGCTGGTGACCTACGTGATCCGGATGCAGTAGAAAAGACTGTTAGGGGTAGGGAAGTGGTCTTTCATCTGGGGGCCTTAGTCGGTATTCCCTATTCTTACCTTCATCCCAGAGAAGTGGTGGAGACAAATATCATCGGCAGCCTGAATATTCTGCTGGCCTCCCGTAATCAGAGGGTAGAGAAGGTAATTCACACCTCTACCTCTGAGGTATATGGAACAGCTAAATATGTTCCTATCGATGAAGCTCATCCCTTGCAAGGCCAGTCTCCCTATTCGGCCAGCAAGATAGGGGCAGATAAGATTGCCGAAAGTTTCTATAACTCCTATGATCTATCGGTAGCTATTGCCAGACCTTTCAATACGTATGGACCGAGACAGTCGGCAAGGGCTGTTATTCCTACTGTTATTACTCAGGTCCTAACCAGTAAAAAGGTAAAATTGGGTAATACCTCACCTACCAGGGACTTTACCTATGTTTCAGATACAGTAGAGGGCTTTATCAAGATTGCCACCTCTTCTGCATCTGTAGGTGAGGTGATTAATATAGGCTCAGGCTATGAGATCTCTATTGGAGATTTGGTTAATAAGATCGTTGGACTGATTGGTGGGGATATCCAGGTAGTGGTTGACCAAACACGAGTGAGGCCAAAGAAGAGTGAAGTGGATCGACTCTGGGTAGACAATCATAAGGCGAGAGAGCTCATCGGCTGGGAGCCTAAGGTCTCCTTGGAAGAGGGATTGAAGATGACGATTGAGTGGATCAGGGATTCACTGGATATATATAGACCAGGGGAGTATAGTATCTGAAAGGATAGAGAAGTGCGAGTGGTTATTATGGCTGGTGGCAGAGGGACACGCCTTAGACCATTGACATACTCTGTGCCCAAACCTCTTTTGCCAGTAGGAGAGACCCCTATCTTGGAGTTGATGATCAAGAGACTCTCTTCTTTAGGATTCAAGGAGATTACCCTGATGACCGGTTATAGATCAGAATTGATTGAGGCCTACTTTGGCGATGGCACGAAGCTTGGGGTGAAGCTAAAATACGTTAAAGAGGAGAGGGTCCTGGGCACCGCTGGTCCGCTGAGACTATTAGAGGATTTAGGACAAGAGCCAGTCCTGGTTATGAATGGGGACATCCTGACCAAACTGGACTTTAAAAGGATGATAGACTTTCATCTCCAGAATGGGGCCGATCTTACCATTGGAACAAGAATATTCCAAGAAAGACTCCTCTATGGGGTGATTGAGGGTAAAGAGGAGAGGGTGACCAAAATAGATGAGAGACCCATCCTTGAGCTTGAAGTCAGTGCGGGCATATATCTTCTTGATCCAGCACTTGTTCAGCTTATTCCCTCCAACACTCTCTTTGGTATGCCGGAGTTGATCAATCGGGCTATTGAAGAAGGTAAAAGAGTATATAAGTATCCCATCAAAGAGTATTGGCTGGCTATTGAGAAGATAGACGATCTGAATGGGGCTATGAAAGAGATTAGAGATTGGTGATGGGATAGAGGATTTACAATAAAAGAAGGATGTGAGGACAGAGTGAGGATTGCTATTGTTCGTGGAGCGAATCTGAATAAGTGGGAGATGCAGAATTATGAGCCCTTATTGGAGAGGCATGAGATGGTGGCCTATACAGATACCCGACATAAGTATGATTTAAGCACCATAAAAATTCCCATAAGGAGACTTCCTTATCTTCCAGAGCAGGCTCATTTGGAATACCTCGTTGGTTTAGAAGAAGAACTCGTTGAATTCGATGTTGTCTTTACAGCTGATACAGTTTATGCTTACTCATATCAGACCATCAAAGCCAAAGAACGAGGGGGAATGAAGGTAGTTGTTCATATTGCAGAAAACATCCCATTTAATTATGAGATTAACCCCATGAACTATGGGCTGCCCCCTTATGCCCGTAGAAATGAGTTTCGAGAAGAGGTAAGGAGGAAAGCCGACTTCTTCATCCCTATCACAGAGAGAGCTAAACAAGCCCTTATCTTTGAGGGGGTTCCAGAAGAGAAGATCAGGGTTATTCCCTGGGGGGTAGACCTTGAACGTTTTAGACCTCAGAGCAAACCCTCTGAGGAAGTTCTAAATTCATTTGGGCTTTCAGGGAAGGATATAGTCATTCTTTATCTCGGGAGGTTCGATTGGCCGAGGGGGGTCTACGACCTAATTTATGCCACCAGGGAGCTTATCGATGATGATGAACTCAAGAAGTATTCTCTTAAGGTTCTCTTCGTTGGTCAGGGTGAAGAGTTTGAGGGGATGAAGTGGCTTGTAGCTAAATTAAGCCTGGAGAGGACGATAGTATTTCTGGAAAAATGTCCTTATGAAAAGATTCATAGATTGTACAACTTAGGAGATATCTTTATCTTTCCCAGTATTCCAACCCGATACATCAAAGAGCAATTTGGTCTGGCTATCGTTGAGGCTATGGCCTGCGGTATACCGGTTATTTCCACCCTATGTGGCTCTATTTCTGAGGTTGTGGATGATGCGGGGATACTTGCTCAACCAAACGACCCATTATCGTTATACGGGGCGATGAAGGAGCTCATATTGAATGAAGGATTGAGAAGGAGATTGGGTAAAATAGGAGAGAAAAGAGCAGTTGATAACTTTGATGCAAAGAAGAATGCAGAGATGATCGAGGATGTATTTAACGAAGTCTTAAAAGGAATTAAATGAAATCATGACAAGGTGTTTGGTAGAGGGTTGGGTAATGGGGAAGAAAACCTCAGGAAGTTACGATATTACCTTGAAGAAGAAGGAAATAGAGGATTATTACAGATATGAAGCACCTGAAGTTCCTGGTACTGGAAGCTCTCCTCCCTTTCAACAACAGATATTGAAGGAGGTTTTAGATCGATTACGTCTTGATCCTATGAGTCGGATACTCGATCTTGGGAGCGGAGATGGCCTAAATATACTCACACTCATCGATTACTTTCTTGAGATAATAGCTGTGGATATCTCCCTACTCGCTTTATCAAGGTGTAAAAGGACCTTTTACAGGTTTGGTCTGGATTGGAGGATGAAGTTTATCACCGGAAATATTGTAAGTCTTCCATTCATCGATCATTCATTTGATCTTATTATCTGTACCGAAACCTTGGAACATGTAGTTGATTTAGACGCAGCAGTTAGGGAGATAAGTAGAGTGTTAAAAGAGAATGGATTTGTCTTTATAAGTTGTCCAGTCTATTGGAATTTGATCGGATTATATAAGAGATATAATGATAAAAAGATGGGTAGATTATCTTGGGAGCCGTGGGGAACTCATAAGGAGGGGCTAGAGAAACATATGACACCGAAGCTACTAGAAAAGCTACTTAAAAGATCCTTTAAGATAGTTTTTACAAGGGGTGGAGGTTATATATTACCCTGGTTCTTCCCTCTCTTTTCCATTCTTCCCAAACTGAGGGAATACGATAAAATTCATCTTTTCTTTAGATTAGGAAAGCTACCCCTATTTAAAAAGATGGCAATGCATTACTACATTCTTGCGAAAGGATGATGAAGGTAAATGATGAAAGTATTGGTTCTTCAATCGTATGGTGGGGCAGGGGAGTTCATTATCGAGGATAGCATTGATGGATTCAGAAGATTAGGAAATACAGTGGAGAAGGTTGATCTAAACGAGGACTTTCCTATAAATCTACTCAATAAGATAAAAGAGTTCTATCCAGATTTTGTATTTACCATTGACCACAATGGATTTTTGAGGCCAATCATAGACGAGCTGAATAAAAAGGAAATACTTCATGTTTCTTGGTTTACCGGTTATCCCTTACATTGGGCACCAAAGG
>DNCN01000127.1 GCA_003485015.1 bacterium | reverse complement strand
AGAACAGGAAGTGTAGATGATGAAACTTAATTATGTGGTTGGGCTCATTCTGATCATCCTGATTACGCTGGTGGCCTTCCAAAATGGAAGCAATATGGTTCATCTTAGGCTCCTACAATGGGGATGGCGTATATCTCAGGGATTGGTGATTATTGGGTCAACGGTCTTCGGGGTTCTGCTGGGCAGCATTATCCGGTTCCGGTAAAAATAAAGAGGAACTGCGGTTACAAAGAAGCAGGAAATCTAAATTAAAAATGACTGATGGCAAATGGCTTCCAGTTTATTAAGAGCCTTCTCTCCTGAGCTGAGCTTTCCTCATCTTCTGGTTGAATGCTAACAGCTGTTGGTCTTTTTATTAGACCCTATTTTTCTTTACTCTTGGTTGATTTCTCTTGTTTTAGACAGTTTTTTATGATATATATATTGTTGTGGTAATGAGGATTGTGGGGGTAGATTAAATGTTCTCAGTTGAAAAATTTATCCATGAAAATTTGGCCAAGAGATTTCCTTCTTTAAAGAAATATGGGAAAATTCTATACCTTAGGGAGTTTATGCGAAAGAATTTCATCGGGGAGAGGATTCTGGTCTCAAGGAGGGGTGTCAAAGAACTCATTGAGGGGGTTCCAGAGGTTATCTCTCTCAAGACAAAGAAAGCAGCAATGGAGGTTGTTGCCAAGGCCATCGATGACATCCGTATAGGCAAGGTTCTGGAGTTAAACCCTGTTAAGAAAGTGGTTAAGGATATGGTTGAGGAGGCATTGACCAACTATCAGTGGGCAATGTTGAGTCTCATCAAAATAAGGAGTTTTGATAAATACACTTTCACCCACTCAGTAAACGTAGCGCTACTTTCGATTATCATCGGTATAGAGTTGAAGTTTAACCGTGATGAGCTCAATAGACTAGCTTTAGGTGCAATACTTCACGATTTAGGAAAGATAAACATTGATCACAGTATTTTGATTAAACCAGGTCCATTGAACGAAGAAGAATTTGCCCAGATCAGGAAACATCCCCTGGATGGCTACCAGATGCTCCCCTTTGATTCAGGAGGTGCCAAGATGGCCAGGACTATAGCCAAGCAGCATCATGAACGTGAAAATGGAACAGGGTATCCCGAGGGACTAATTGGAAATCAGATTGATGAGTTTGCAGCCATCGTTGCTGTGGCTGATGTATATGACGCCTTGACCACAGATCGACCTTATCGAAATAGGCTGTTACCTTATGAAGCCATGAAGACCATCATTGCTATGAGTGGCTCTGGTTTTAGAAAGAAGATCGCTGGAGCCCTTCTTTCCGCTATGGCCATTTATCCGCAAGGAAGTTTTGTGCGGCTCAATACAGGTGAGATTGCAATGATCATCAGGCCTAACAGGCGGGCAATCCTGCGACCAGCCATCCGACTCCTAGTTGATGCTGAAGGCCGTAGCTTCAGAGAGAGTGTGGATGTCGACCTCCTGACCCAACCCAATCGTTATATCACAGGTTATGTCGATGAGGAAGTCTTCCAGAGAGCAGTAGTTTAAAGAGATGTCTAAATATTATGGTCGCGAGGATGAGATTCAACTATTGAGGGATGAATTCAAAAAGAGGGGTTCATCCCTCATTGTTTATGGTCCTCCTGGTGTGGGTAAGACTGCACTTCTACGTGAGTTTTATGAAGAGCTCCTCCGGAAAAAAGATGCGGTAGTGAGTTATACCAGGGTCTATTCGAGCATTGAACCCTTCTCCCACCTCTTTACTTACCAGTTGATCAGCCTTTCTAATAGTGTTAAGCAAAAAGGTGAATTTAGAGACTTGGTTCTCTCTCTCAGGGATTATCTCCAAAACAAGATGAGAAGAGAGATCATGAGAAGTCTCCTTTTACGTGTAAGAGGATATCTTATCACTCAGGGGTTCCATGAGGTAGCTCGATCTCTGGAGGGATTTTGGGATGGGGAGGTTTTCGAGTTAGGGTGTGATCTTCTTTCTGTTCTCAAGATGGGAGAGATAATCTCACTAATCAAGGCCTTTGAGGCGGTTCTTCATGACCGGCAAATTGTTCTTATCTTGGATGACTTTGGGTGCATCATAGAAGAGAGACCAGATATCTTCGAAGGGATGTTAACCTACCTTCCTGAGAGGAGCCACCTCTATTTCGTTCTGAATAATGACGACTTCAACCATCTGGATTCAGAAATAAAAGAGAAGGCGACCACACTTCCTTTGACTTGGCTAGACAAGGAAGTGGTGAATAATTGGATAAGGGAGGAGGCCGCAACTCTACTTAGAGAACATGGCTTGGATGAGATCTACCAAGTCACTCAGGGGAATCCCTTCCTCATTTCAGAATGGATAAGACAGGAAGGGGTTAAGGAGATTCCCGAAGATAGAGGACTCGGTTTTATTGAGAAAACCCTAAATGGATACGATCTCAATAAGAAATGCTACCTTGTTAAAATTGCCCTTACTAGAATGCCTTTTTCAATTTCCAAGTGTACCAAACTCTTCAGAATAGACGAGGAGGCAACCAGGCGTTATCTGCTCGAATTTGAGAACGATGGTCTTATTGCAAGGGTATATCTTGAAGGCGAGAATATTTTCTACCTTGATCATCAGCTAAAGCAAGAGAGAATACTCTCTATCCTAACTAAGGAATTTGATCTTTGCCAGATTTATAAAGAACTGGCCACCTACTTCGAAGAAGAGATCTCCTATCCTGCAGAGGAAGATGTCTCCTATTTTTGGATCACCCTTCGAGAAACCCTCCATTATTATGGCTTGATTAAAGATGCTCAGGCTAAAGAGGCCTGCAATTTTTACAACCGACTCATTACCATTTTAGAGGATCCAAATCCATCTTGCCAGTCTCTTGAAGATCTCCTTTTGCATCCCCACCTCAAGGGACTGAAGATAAGGTTAAGGATTATCGCAACCGCCCTCTTAGCTAGACGCCGGATGGACAAACTAGTGCTCTTTAAGAAAAGCCTTAATGAGCTCAACAGATTTGTTTTAAAGAGTAAATCAGTTCGGTCCCATTTAATCGAGTACGCCAAAGCCCTCTTCTATCTGATCAGTTATGCAAGTAGAGAACAGGCTAAGGGCATAATAGATGTTCTTATAGAGACTAACCTAGCACTAATCCACAGAAATCCTGATGTTACCGAGCTAAAGGTTATCTTCGCTCATACCCTCTATAATCTTGTTCATGATCTATCTTGTTTTCAGGAGTTTGATGAGGCAGGAAGTATTATTGGAGTCTTAGCATCTCTAACCAAGGAAACTCCTAACCTCCTCCAGATCAAGGTCGAATACGCTCGGACATTAGCCAACCTTTCTTCTAAATTGGGTGAGGTCGGCAAATTTGATGATCTCTTCAAGTACCTCGAAAGATTGGGATTATTGGTTGAATCGGATAGCGAAGAGGATATCCAGGTCGAATATGCCAAAGCCTTGACCAATACATCCCTTTATCTGGCGAAAGGGAGAAGGTTAGACCAATTGGATAATATCCTCACTAGACTGAAAGATTTGGCTGAAAGATCTGGCAATCTCCTTGATGTTAAGGTTGAGTATGCCCGTGCCTTAGCCAATGCATCACTGGGCTTGAGTGAAAATGAAAGATTTGATGACTCAAGTAGCCTCATTGAAGCTCTAGCTACCTTGACAGTCCGGGGTGGAATTCTGCCAGAGGTTGTTAATATCTACACATCTTCCCTATTTAACCTCTCTTCTGAACTGGGCAAGTCGCGAAGATTTGAGGCTATAACCGATATTTTGACTAGGATGAGACAGCTTATACTCGAAGAACCAACGAATGATGAACTTGCTCTTGCCTACGCCCGAACTCTCTATAATCTCTGTTACGACTTGGGAAAGGCAGGAAGGCTTGATGAATTGATTGAGAATTTCACCTTATTAAAAGAGTTCTTCAGGAGGAATCCTCAGAGTGAGATCGAACTCATCTACTTTAAAACCATCTTCAATGCTATCACAGATCTGGCAAAGACAAGACGGGTTGGTCGAATATCGAGGTTTTTACTGGCTTTGGAGGAGTTGGGTGAGGAAGAGTTTAAAAACACCCAGAGTCTCCAGATTTGTGGAGATGCTCTCTTCAATCTTTCGAGCTCCCTAGGGGAGAATCGGCAATTTGAGGGGATGAAAAAGGCCTTGAACATTCTAGAAAACCTCAAAGATAGGGATAGTAGGATAAAAGAGTCCTACCTGAATGCCCTGATCAATGCCAGTGTATCCGTAGGTAAGGGGAAGGACTTTGAGGAATTGGCCAAGATCGTCGAAAAGGCTGAGCAACTTGCAATCGGTGAAGAAGATATGAAGTTGGCCTACATTAAAATCCTGGTCAATGCCTCAGGCTATCTGGGCAGAGAAGGACGTTTTGACGAGATGAATATAATCGTGGAGAAGGGGGAAAGACTGTTTGAGAAAATCCCTTATGATGGTCAAGTAAAAACCGCCTATTTAGATATTCTAGTCAATGCCTCTGCATCCTTGGGGAAGAAAGGAGATCTAAGTGATCTCCGTAAAATAGTCAATAGATTGGGGGAGATGAATGATACCTCTCCTGGTGATGGAGCGGTAAGTATCGCCTATACCAAAGCCTTGGTCTCCCTGGGGGATGAATTAGAGAGACGAGGTGAGATGGTAGAGCTCAATAAGATTATGTCCATCTTAGAGACCATCTCCAAAGGAAGTCCTCAAGTATCAGCCTTCCTAGAGACCATAGATTTTCCAATGTTTTGAAACCGGAGATAAATCCATAGATTTTATGAAGGATTAATATCTAGCCCTCATCCATTTCAATCTGTTTTTAGGAAGAATTAAGGATTGTCTTTGTGGCTGATTGAATGCTCGATCTTATTCTAACAGATACTTTTATCATCGATGGCACAGGTAGAGAATCCTATGGCCCTCTTGATATAGGCATAAAAGACGAACGGATTGCTATTCTTGGCCACCTAAAAAACCTACCTTCAAAAGATACAATCGAGGCCAGGGGGTTGTACGCTGCCCCTGGTTTTATTGATATTCATGCCCATTCTGATCTCTCTTCCTTGATTACTCCCCCACCTGAAAGCAAGATCGCCCAGGGGGTAACGACTGAAGTTATTGGTAATTGTGGTCTTTCAGCGGCTCCTTGCCTAAAGGCCTGTTGGGGAAAGATAAAGGATCGATGTGATGAATATGGTTTAGAACTAGCCTGGGAATATATGAGTGAGTATTTAGCTCTCCTTGAAGGTAAGGGTTTGGTCAATAATCTTGCTGCTTTAGTTGGACAAGGAAATATTCGTGGGTCGGTTCTCGGATATGACAACCAACCTGCAACAGATGAAGAGATTAGTAAGATGAAAGAGCTCTTAGTCTCTTCCTTTGAAGAGGGCGCCTTTGGCCTTTCGGCTGGACTGGCTTATCCACCTGGTTGCTATACCGAGACCCATGAGTTGATCGAACTGGCCCAGACTCTTTCCCTATCAAGTGGGATAGTTGCCTTCCATCTAAGGAGTGAGACTGAAACCCTGATCGAGGCGGTTAGCGAGGTGTTAAAGATTGCCCAAGAGGCAAAGGTGAAGGTTCATATCTCCCATCTTAAGGTCTCAGCGTCTAATCGGAAGAGGCTTCTTGCTGTCTTTGGGATGATCGAAGAGGCTAGTAAAGGTGGAACTAAGATCAGCTGTGATCTCTATCCTTATCTTGTAGCCAACACCGATCTGGATATCATCCTTCCCAGTTGGACCTGGGAAGGCGGAAGGAACAAAGAGGTCTTAAGGCTTAAAGATAGAAATATGCGCCGAAGAATAAGACTTGAAATTATCTCATCTCATCCTCCAGAATATTGGAAAAATGTTACTATCTCCAAGGTGACTAAAGAAAAGAATCGGTGGATGGAGGGTAAGAGTCTCCACGAGATTACCCAGGAAAGAGATGTTGTGGAATTCCTCCTTGATCTTTTGATCGATGAAGGACTCAAGGTGGAGGCAAACTTCTTCTTTGGTGATGAGGAGAATCTTAGGCGGATACTTAAAATGCCTTATGCAGCCATTGGCTCAGATGCCTCGGCCCGTTCTAAGGAGGGGGTTCTTTCAGAAGGAAAGCCACATCCCAGGGCCTTTGGTAGCTTCCCCCGAGTATTGGCCAGATATGTGAGGGAAGAGAAGATATTAAGCCTTGAGGAGGCTATTTATAAGATGAGTGGTCTAACCGCTAAGATCCTGGGTCTTACCAATAGAGGGAGGATTGCTGAGGAGTATTTTGCAGACCTGGTTCTCTTCGATCCTCTCCAAATAGAGGATCTGGCGACTTATGATAACCCTTTTCAATATCCACGGGGGATTGAATACACTATTGTGAACGGGCAGGTTGTCTGGGAGAAAGGAGGTTTTACTGGTGTAAAGCCAGGAAAGGCGTTAAGGAGCACTTCTTTTAAAAAAAACTCTGTGAAGTCACCCTTTTTAAAAAATAGATAAGGGAATCTGATCTTGGAGATCTTTTCTAATAGAATGGTTTTTAGGAGGTACAAATGGCTGAGATTGAAGTAAAAAGACCAAATGAGGATGAGCTCAACTCTTTGGGAGTCAATAATTGGAGTAGATGGGAGTGTGAACCCTCGACCTTTGAATGGGAGTATTTTTCCGATGAGACGGCCTATGTCTTAGAAGGCAAGGTAGTGATTAAGACCCCAACCGGCGAAGTCGAGATCAATAAAGGCGACATTGTCCACTTTCCAAAGGGACTCAAGTGCACCTGGCAGGTATTGGAGAAGATTCAAAAGGTCTATAGGCTTGAAGAATAGACACCCCTCAGGAGGGGCTTTAAAGATTGGGCGAGGTTAAGGGATATCTCTTTCCTCTCTGATAAACTTCTTGTCTTTCGTCCTGCTTTGTGGTATCATTTTTTGTAACTTCTTCTTTTAAAGATCTTTCCTTCTTCTAATAAAACCATATTAAGGATAGAATACTATTCCAAAAATTCTAACCGCTAAAGAAGTAATTTTGTAGGAGGATGTAGTGATCAAAAGATTTATAGGAGTGATTCTTCTTGCAAGTGTTTTCTTCGGTGGTTGTGGCCAGAAGAGAGAGGCAGAGATATTGAAGATCCGCCTTTCGGCAGACGTGACTACCCTTGATCCGGCTTTGATCGTTGATGTCTCAGGAGGGATAGTAGCCTCAAAACTCTACAATAGTCTTATCAGATACGATAATCAGATGCAGATAGTCCCTGACCTGGCTGAAGATTGGTCTATCTCCCCTGATGGAAAAACATACACCTTTAGACTAAAACCTGGAGTAAGATTCACTAATAATAGGGAGGTTAACGCAGAAGATATAAAATATAGCTTTAGACGAATTCTGGATCCAAAGACCCGTTCCCCGAGACAATGGGTCCTTGATCGTGTGGTAGGCGCAGATGAGTTTATGGAGGGTAAAGCTAGTGACGTTTCTGGATTGAAGGTTCTGGATAGATATACCATTCAAATAGAGATTAGGGAACCTTTTGCGCCTTTCATTGGTCTTTTGGCCATGCCCGCGGCGTATGTTGTTCCCAAAGAAGAGGTCCAGCGCTGGGGGGAGGATTTTGGTGAACATCCAATGGGTACAGGTCCATTTGTTCTTTCAAGGTGGAGGCGTGATGAGGAGATTCTCCTTTTTGCCAATCAGGACTACTTTGAGGGACCACCCCAGATGAAGGGGATAGCCTATCGGATAATTCCCCAGGATCTTACTGCTACGGCAGAATTCATTTCTGGTGGCTTAGATATAATGGGTCTTCCTTCTGGCGAATTCTCACGCTTTATGAGTGACCCAAACTTTAGGCCATATATCCTCAATCAGGCAGGACTTAATGTCTACTACCTGGGCCTGAACTGCCAGAAGTACCCCTTTGATCGAATCAGGGTGCGTCAGGCTCTCAACTACGCCATTGATAAAGAGCTCATCCTCAAAACCCTTCTTAAGGATAGAGGAGTTGTCGCCTATGGTCCCATTCCTCCTGTTCTAGCTGGCTCTAATCAGAATATTTCGCCATATCCTTATGATCCCGAGAAAGCAAAGGAGCTTCTTCGTCAAGAAGGGCTCAAGAATGGTCTTTCGATGAAGATCTACCAACGGACGAGTCAAGAAGCCCTTTCTATTACCCAAGCCATCCAGGCACAACTTAAAGAGGTTGGAATTGAAACTGAGATTATTCAGCTCGACTGGAGTGCCTTCAAGGAGGCCATTAATAAAGGGGAAGTGGATGCTTTTTATCTAGCTTGGGTAGCTGACTATCCGGATGCAGAGAACTTCCTCTTTCCTCTCTTCCATTCTCGCAATATCGGTCCTGGCGGCAATCGGGCTAGATTCAGCAATAAAGAGATAGACGCCCTTCTTGAGAAGGCTATCTCGACGATTGATGATAAGACCAGAATAGCTCTCTACCAAGAAGTAGAGGCTGAGATTCATAAAGCAGCTCCCTGGGTGTTTCTCTGGCACCTTAAGGAGCATGTCGTCTATCAGCCCTGGGTTAAGGGGTTCAAGCTCTATCCCATTTATAATGCGGATAAAGCTACTACCGTTGCCTTAACAAAGAATCCTTGAGATCATAATAATTCTATTGTTTTGTGAGAGGATTTTCTTAAGGGAGAAAAAGAATGAATCAAATGGTTGAGGCTAAAGCGGATAGGATGACTGAAGCGATGAAGACCATCGCCCAGTTGGAGAATCAGGATCCAGATAAGATAAAAGCCTTGGTAGCCTCGGGTCGGGTAGTTATTCCCAAGAACAAGAAACGGAAGACAGAAAAGATCTGTGGCATTGGAGAGGGTTTGAGGGTCAAAGTCAATGCCAATATCGGCACCTCTCCCAAATCCCTGGATCTAAAGAGAGAGATCTCTAAAGCAAAGGTAGCTGCCGCTGCTGGCGCAGATACCCTTATGGACCTTTCTACCGGGGGGGATCTTACCTCAATCAGAAGGGCTATCCTTCAAGAGACAGATCTTCCCCTTGGAACAGTCCCTGTCTATCAAGCAGCCATTGAGGCCATAAGACAAAGAGGCTCTCTTGTGGATATGACGAAGGAGGAGATTCTTAATGCTATCAGGCTCCATGCTGAAGATGGGGTAGATTTTGTCACCCTTCACTGTGGGATCACTCAGGAGACGATTACCAGGCTCAAGAGACAAGGTCGGCTGATGGATCTGGTCAGCCGGGGTGGAACCTTCTTGGTTGAGTGGATGGTCTATCACCGCCGAGAGAATCCTCTCTATGAGGCCTTCGATGAGATTTTGAAGATAGCCAAGGAATACGATCTCACCTTGAGTCTTGGTGATGGTCTTCGGCCTGGTGCCTTGGTAGATGCTACTGATCGGCCCCAAGTTCAAGAACTTATTCTTCTGGGAGAGCTTACTAAGTTGGCCCACAAGGAGGGGGTTCAGGTGATAATTGAGGGACCAGGTCATATGCCGCTCGACCAGATTGAGCTCAATGTCTTATTGGAGAAGAGACTCTGCGATGGGGCACCATTCTACGTCTTAGGACCTCTGGTAACCGATATTGCCCCAGGATATGATCATATTACCTCAGCCATTGGTGGTGCCCTTGCCTGCTGGAAGGGCGCCGACTTCCTCTGTTATGTTACTCCAGGAGAACATCTCAGGCTCCCAACCGAAGAGGATATTCGGGAAGGAGTTATAAGCGCCCGGATCGCAGCCCATGCAGCGGACATTGCCAAGGGGATTGAAGGTGCAAAGGAATTGGACAAAGTAATGGCTAGATGCCGGAAGAACTTGGATTGGGAAGGTATGATTGAACACTCCCTTGATCCAATTAGGGTTAAGACCTATCGAGAGAGGGGTGAAGAGGATGTTTGTAGTATGTGTGGAGAGTACTGTGTCATCAAGATGGTCAATGAGTATCTGAAAGATGCTCTATAATATTCTTCGTATTATCGTTTCACTACTTTCCAAGCTTCTCTTCAGGCTAAAGATAAAGGGAAGAGAGAATATTCCGAGAACGGGAGGGGTCCTAATCTGTTCTAATCATCTTTCGAATTTAGATCCAGTCATCATCGGTGCCGCTGTACCTAGGTCACTTCACTATATGGCTAAGTGGGGTCTCTTCAGAAACCCTGTCTTCGGCCGCCTTATCACTATCCTCCATGCCTTTCCTATTCATCAGAGGGGTTTTTGTCACCAAGCCTTCAATAAGATCCAAAATCTCCTGGAGAGTGGGAAGGCGGTGGTTCTTTATCCCGAGGGTACCCGAAGTAAAGATGGTAGACTGGGTCCAGCCAAAGCTGGTGTGGGAATGATCATCTCAAAGACCAAGAGAGTTTGTGTTGTTCCTGCTAGGATCATCGGGACCGATAGGGCACTTCCTGTGGGAGGACTCTTTATCCGTCCTTACCCGATCGAGATCCATTTTGGAAAACCCCTCTACTTTGAAACCCCTGATCCTCCATCCAAGGAGAGGTATATGGAGATCGCCCAAACCATTATGACCCGGATTGAGAAGCTCTGATGGAGGTTCTCCTATCTAAAGGTGCGGGGTTCTGTTTTGGGGTCAAACGGGCTGTTAGCCTTGCTGATGAGGTCTTAAGAAGAGGAAAAAGACCAGTCTATACCTTGGGTCCCTTGATCCATAATCCGCAGGTGATAAGGGAGTTTGAAGAAAAGGGGATTAAAGTAGTTGGAAATCTTGATAAGGTTCACCCCGGTACTGTCATTCTAAGATCTCATGGAGTAGCACCCTCGATTCAGATGGAGGCCAAGGATAAGGGGTTTGAGATTGTAGATGCTACCTGTCCGCGGGTCAAACGGGTCCAGCAACTTGCAGCCAGGCTTAAGAAAGAAGGATATCAAGTAGTGGTTATCGGTGAAAGAGGCCACCCAGAGGTAGCCAGTATCCTTGAATTACTTAGAGATGCTGATGTGATAGAATCCTTCGAGACCATCGCTCGTCTACCTAAAGTAAAGCGAATTGGGGTCATCGCTCAGACGACCCAGCATATGGAACACTTTAAGGAGTTATGCAAACTCCTCATTTCCAAGGCTGAGGAGGTGCGGATCTATAATACCATCTGTGAGGCAAGTATTACCCGGCAGAAGAATTCCCTTGAATTAGCTAAAGGGGTCGATCTGATGATTGTCGTTGGCGGATACAATAGTGCTAATACTAGGAGACTGACTGAGATTTGTAAAGCAGTAGCTGAAACCCACCATATTGAAGAGGCAGCCCAAATCAAAGAGAAGTGGCTCAAGGAAAGAGAGAGGATAGGTGTGACTGCTGGTGCCTCAACCCCTATCTCAATAATCAATGAAGTTCTAAGGAGACTCCACTTTCTTGCAGCACACCCCACTCCCAAAAACCAAAAAAACTCTCCTTCTCGACTTAGAAACTCAGCTCTCTACCGAATTCGATCCTCGCCTTAGCATAGGACACCTAGCTCAGGTTACCTTGGGTAAGGAGAAATTGGCTAATGGCTTGGCCAGTTTCAGATGGTTCAGGGAGAGGAGGGTGGACAGGATAGAGGAGTATTGCTGGAAGGATATGGATTGGTAAGGGCAATGAAGAAGGAAGCTCTACTTTATGAGAAAGTGGACGATGGCAGGGTGGACTGTCATCTCTGTGCCCACCGATGCCGGATAAAGGATTCAGGATTTGGAATCTGTGGGGTAAGACAGAACCTTGGGGGTCAATTATTTACTCTCGTCTATGGTGAGGTAGTGGCTAGACATATCGACCCTATTGAGAAGAAACCCCTGTACCATTTCCTCCCTGGCTCAGCCTCTTATTCTATCGCCACCATAGGATGTAACTTCAGATGTAGCTTCTGTCAGAACTGGCAAATCTCCCAGAGCTCTAAGAGGGATGGTCCAGGTTTTGAGGGTTTTAAATTAACACCCGAAGAGGTTATCCGCAAGGCAAAAGAGAGTGACTGCCAGAGTATCTCTTATACTTATACCGAACCGACCATATTCTTCGAATATGCCTATGATACAGCAAGATTGGCTAAAGAGATAGGTCTCTATAATGTTTTTGTCACCAACGGGTACATGACTGAGGAGGCCATAAAGACCATTAGTTCCTATTTAGATGCGGCCAATGTGGATCTAAAGAGCTTCAATGAAGACTTTTATAGAGAGATCTGTAAAGGGAGCCTTAAGCCTGTGCTATCGGCAATCAGATTGATGAAAGAGTCTGGTGTCTGGGTTGAGGTGACCACCTTGATTGTACCTGGCCAGAATGACGGCGAGGATGAATTGAAGAGTATTGCTGAGTTTATCGCCGGGGTAGGAAGAGAAATACCCTGGCATATCAGCCGGTTTCATCCCGATTATAATCTTCTCGACTCTTACCCAACACCCTTAGAGAGTTTGAAAGAAGCGAGGAGAATCGGCAAGGAGGCTGGACTGCAATACGTCTATTTAGGTAATGTCCTTGAAGGATCGGATACTTACTGCTATCAGTGCGGTGCCTTGTTGATCAGACGAATATATTTCGAGATCACAGAATTTAAGGTAAAGGGAAATCGATGTTCGATCTGTGCCACCCCTATTGAGGGATTCTTCCTATCTTCTTAAGGTCTTGATGATGAGGAGGAGGCCGGAAGAGATGAGGATTAGGTTGGCTATCCAGATGGCCAGATGGGCAGGTAGGTAGCTTTTGAGGGCTATTGATTCTCCCCCTATAAGTAAAATGTAATAGATCAAGATGAATAGAAGGCTTATCCCAAAGCCTGCCGCCCCACCACTCCGTTTGATAGAAAGTCCCAAAGGAATACCGATCAGAGTAAATGCTAGACAAGCGAAGGGAATGGCTTCTCTCTTATAGAATTCCACGAGTAATAATGTTACTTCAAACCCAGATGACTTATGCCTCCTTATCTCTCCTTTGAGTTCGGAGAGAGTCATCTCGTCCACCCCTTTAATTTCAGGCTCAAGTGCTGTGTCTATACTCAGGGTATGGGATTCAAACTTCGAAAGATGATACCTTGAGAGGGTATCTTTATCTATCCCGTGGACCTCTCCATTACAAAGAAAGAGTCGGAGATACATATGCCCCTTCGAGTTTTCTAGATGATAACTTCCAGATTTGGCATAGATTTCATAGGAAGGTAGAGAGTCCTCTTTGGAATCATAGAGGATATGTATCCTTTCCAATCTCCTCTCTCTCTTATCCAACCTTTTGATAAGGAGGGTGTAAGAGCCAATCTTAATGAAAGTTCCTTCATCAAAAGGGATCATTTCAGCTCTGGCCTTGACTAATACTCCCCTACAAGTTTGAATCAATCTAGGCAATAAGAGATCATTGAAAGAATAAAGGCTAAGACTTAATAAGAGGCTAAGTAAGGTAACTAAGAGGATTAGGGGCCTAAGACTAATACCGCTTGCCTTAATAGCGGTTATTTCACCTGCCTGGTTCAGCCGTCCCCAGACAGTAAGGTTAGCCACCAAGGCACCCATGGGTACGGTGTAACTGAAGGTGGTCAAAGCCTTGAGTAGGAGGATGGGGAGCACTATCTTTAAAGACACCCCTTTAAAGAGGAAGGTCTGGGCTAGCTCCAAACTGAAGACTAAGAAGAAGATGAGATTAAATATCCCTATTCCTATAAGGAATGGTCCTAGAAGTTGACTAAGGAGGTATCTCTTAAGGATCTTCATCTTCGTCTATTCGCCAATTTCTCAAGTTAGATTATCATACCTTTCTTCAAGATGCAAGGTCAATTTTCCAGATCTAGTTGCCGATAGGAATAATAATTCAAATTCTATCCAAAATATACCTCAAGAATACTAATGACAAAGATCCATGGGTTAAATAGTCTCCGCAAGTTATCTAAGCCTTCACGGATAATCCTTGCTCTTCTTCTTTTTTGTGATCTATTATTTGGCTCCTTCTCCCTTGGGGCTTCTTCTTTGGAACCAGTTACCCTCAGGTTTCCGCTCAGAGAGAGACGACCACTTCGTCTTCCTGCCCACCTTGAAGAATCCTTTCCCCTCCCCCCTCAACCGGAAACCCCTCTTGGAGAAGGGAAGTTTCTACCCATTGACCAATTGAGTTTCGATTCGAACCTATTTAAGGAAGTAGTGGCCAAAAAGGAGATTGTTCCATCTGAGACGCCTGAGACATTTACCATAGCTAAGCCAGGTGAAATATTGGACATGGAGCTTCCTTTTGAATCTCATATAGACATTCAGGGCTGCAAGCGGGTCCAGGTCTCCTGGGGTGAAGCCCATTACATCAATCGTAAAGTAGAAAAAGGGAAGAAGGAGGAAACACCACCAACCTCCCTATCCACCGGTCTTAGGGTCAATCAAGAACTCCAGGCCAGGATCCATGGCATTGTTAAGCGAAAGATCCATGTGGATATCGATTATGATGATACCCGCAAAGACCAACAACAGAGGTTCTGGGTTGGCTATAAGGGTGACAAGGAAGAGATAGTTCAAGAAGCTCTCTTTGGAGATCTCCAGTTACAACTCCCCACAACCGAGTTCGTTGCCTACAATAAAAGTCTCTTTGGGGCTAAGGTAGCTCTAAAATTGGCTGATTTTAGATTGACGGCTCTTGGCTCTAGGACTAAGGGTATTACCGAAAGAAAGGAGTTTATTGGTAAGACTATCCAGCAAATAAAGGACATCAACGATACCAGCTTCCGGCAGAGAAAATACTATCAACTTCTGGGAAATTACCGTAAGGAGAGTAGAGGCCCATTACTTTCTATAGGCTCTTTAGAAGTATATCTTGATGATAAGAATGCAAGCAATAATACTGCCTCAACCATTACCTTAAAAGCCAAAAGTCATGATGGTGTCGATTCCTACGAGGGCAGCTTT
>DNCN01000100.1 GCA_003485015.1 bacterium | reverse complement strand
AGGGGCTCTATTCCGGGATAGAACATTTTGTGGATAAGGATCGAACTTGCGCAGAAAGCATCAGGGTCATCACCCGGAAGGCATCTGAACGGATCATAAGATTCGCCTTTGAGTATGCCCGTCGTGAAGGAAGGAAGAGAATAACCTTGGTGCATAAGGCCAATATCCTCAAGACAACCTGTGGGCTCTTCTTAGAGGTAGGACGCATCATTGCCAGTTCTTATAAAGAGATAGAGTTTGAGGATCGCATCGTTGATAACATGGCTATGCAGCTAGTCAAAAAACCTGAGGAGTATGACGTTATTGTTTGTACCAATCTCTTTGGCGACATCCTATCGGATCTAGCAGCAGGGCTTGTTGGTGGTTTGGGACTAGCGCCAGGGGCAAATATCGGAGAAGATATGGCTGTCTTTGAGCCGGTTCATGGCTCAGCGCCCAAGTATGCAGGTAAGGATAAAGTCAATCCAACAGCTACTATCCTTTCAGCAGCGATGATGCTCAAGTATTTGGGGGAGAAGGAGGCGGCCGAGAAGATAGTCAAGGCTGTGGAAGAGGTAATCGAAGAAGGGACACACTCGACTTATGACTTTGGTGGAAAGGCCGGAACAAAAGAGATGACTGCAGCGATCATTTCGAAGATTAAGAGAGGTCAGTAAAAGGGTTAGAGTGAAGATAAGTATCATCGGCTGCGGCAAGGTAGGTTCGGCTCTAGCCTATACCCTTTTAGCTAGAGGTAAAGCAGAGGAGATTCTCCTTATCGATATCGATACCAAAAGGAGAGACGGGGAGGTTTTAGATCTTATCCATGCCCAGGCACCTTTAAGTCATTCAATAACTATCTTAAAAGGTGATTTTGAAGACGTTAAAGGAAGTAAGGTTGTAGCTATTACGGCTGGCTTGGCTCGAAAGCCAGGTGAAAGTCGCTTGGATCTTCTCAGAAAGAATGCTAATATCTTAAAGGAGATCCTCTCTTCTCTTCCTCCACTCGATTCAAAAACCATACTCTTTATCATCTCAAACCCTGTTGATGTCCTGACCTACTTAGCCGCTAAGTATACCTGCCTTCCCCCAAAGAATATCCTTGGATTAGGAACAGTCCTTGACACCATGAGGTTTAAAGCCCATATCGGCGAGTATTTCAATGTAGTCCCGAGTGATCTCGAGGCCCTCATCCTTGGAGAGCATGGAGAAAGTATGGTTCCCATCTGGAGCCTAGTAAGGGTGGCCGGTATTCCCCTTAGAGAGATTAAGGGGTTTAGAGAGGAGACCAAAGGGGAGATCTTTGGGCGAACTAGACAGGGTGGGGCTCTACTCAATGAATCCAAGGGAGGGACGAGCTGGGGGGTAGCGATGGCTTGTTATGAAGTGATCAAGGCCTTATCTAGCTCCAAAAAGAGGATTCTTCCCATAACTGCTTTAGTGCAAGATTACCAGGGAATCAATGAAGTCTCTCTATCTCTTCCCACCTTCCTTTCTGCTGATGGAATAGGAGAGAAGGTAGAACTCTCCCTTTCACCAGAGGAGATGGAGGGATTAAAGCACTCAGCTGCGGTCCTCAAAGAGGCTATTAAAGGAGTGGAAGGATAAAAGAAGCCTTGCGCAAGATCGATGTCGCCCAAATCGAAGCAGCCGTATACGAACTTTCTCTTGAGGCAAACTTTGTACTTCCTGAAGATGTGGTTGAAGCCCTAAAAGAGGCAGAAAAGAAAGAGTCTTCAGAGAGGGCTAGAGAGGTTCTGGCTACACTCCTCGATAATGCCCAATTGGCGAAGGTCGAAAATCTTCCCATCTGTCAGGATACAGGAATAGTTGTTGTTCTCTTAGAGATAGGTCAGGCAGTAGAGATTGTTGGTGGTGATCTTAGTAAGGCCATAAATCAAGGAGTCCGTCGAGGATACAAAGAGGGTTATCTAAGATTCTCCATGGTGAATGATCCACTTATCCGCGAAAACACCAATGATAATACACCGGCAATTATTCACACCGAGATTGTCAGCGGTGAGACCCTAAGAATAGTGGTCATCGCCAAAGGGAGTGGGAGTGAAAATATGAGTAGCCTCAAGATGCTTAAGCCCAGTGATGGGATCAAAGGGATAAAAGACTATATCATCTCCCATATCAGAGATATCGCCCCTTTTTCTTGCCCGCCATTGGTGATTGGGATAGGCTTAGGAGGGACTTTCGAATCCTGTGCCTATCTTGCCAAGAAGGCCTTGATTCGAAGGGTAGGCTCATCCCATCCTCGTGAAGATATTGCTCAAATAGAGAAGGATTTACTCAATGAGATAAATCGACTTGGGATTGGTCCTTGTGGCTTGGGAGGAGAGGCTACAGCTTTAGCTGTCCAGGTAGAGACCTTTCCTACCCACATCGCAAGTCTTCCAGTGGCGATCAACGTTAACTGTCATGCCCATCGGCACAAGGAGAGAGTAATCTGAGCCGTATGGAAGAGGTAGTCAGGCTTACACCACCAATCAATAAAGGACAAATTGAGAGACTTTCGGCTGGAGATAAGATCCTTGTAGATGGGTTTATCTATACTGCCCGGGACATGGCCCATAAGCGTTTGGTCGACTCCCTTCCAGATCTGCCTTTTCCCTTAGAGGGCCAGATTATCTACTATACTGGCCCAACCCCTCCCCGGCCAGGTTATCCCATCGGCTCCTGTGGGCCTACGACGAGCTTAAGGGTAGATATCTACACACTTCCGTTACTAGCGGCAGGACTTGTGGGAACGATTGGTAAGGGCTCACGTGGATTGGCTGTCATTGAAGCCATTAAGAAATACGGCAGCATCTATCTTGTCGCTATTGGTGGGGCAGGTGCATTTCTTTCTAAGAAGGTTTTAGCCAGTGAACTTGTTGCTTATCCTGATCTCGGATGTGAGGCCATCTTTAGATTAAAGGTGAAAGACTTCCCTTGTTATGTGGGGATCGACAGTCGGGGAAATGATATCCTCCAGGTGTCAAGTTTTGAAGGGATTGAGCGGGAACGTACCTTAGTGATCATCAAGCCCGATGGTGTTAGCAGTAGGCTCGTTGGCGAGATTATTAAAAGATTCGAGGCAGAGGGTTTTGATATCGTTGAAGTTAAGATGGTCCATCTTGATCAAGAGTCGGCTGGCCATTTCTATCAAGTCCATCAGGATAAACCTTTTTATCAGGGCTTTGTCGCCTTTATGTCCAGTGGCCCCTGCGTTGTTATGGTTCTTGAGGGTGAAGGGGCAATCAAGAGAGTGCGAGAGATCATTGGTCACACAGATCCAAAAAAAGCAGCCTGGGGAACGATCCGGAGAGACTTCGCTACCGATATTAGATACAATATTGTCCATGGCTCTGATTCGCCGGCGACAGCTAAAGCCGAGAGGGATTTCTTCTTCGGTCCAGACCAGAGAGTCTAGATTCAAAGATTGATGGGGTAAGACATGCGGCACAAACCACTGATTGTCGATCTTTCGGATATCAAGAGTCTTTCTTTAGGGGCCTCTTTAGAGATAGATGTTCAGGGAACCCCTCAAGAGTTGGGCTTAGAAACAGAAGGAGTGGAATTTATCAGTCCTTTAAGGGTTCAGGTAAACCTCCTCAATGAAAGAGATGTGATAGATGCCAAAGGCAAGATAACCACAGAGATAAGATTGGAATGTAATCGTTGTCTAAATGAGTTCTCCCGCCCGTTTGAGCGGGGGTTCCATTTAGAGTATCATCGAGGGAGTCCTAAGGTCTATGAGGGTGAATGGGAGCTCAAGAGCACAGATTTAGAGAAGATCTATTATCAGGGTGATGCGATTGACCTTAGGGATGGAATAAGAGATGAGATCTTCCTTGGTATCCCCATGAAGCCTCTCTGCCAGGATACCTGCCTCGGACTTTGTCCTCTCTGTGGTCAAGATCTGAATAAAGAGAGGTGCAACTGTCGAAGAAAAGATACCGAATGACTAAAAGAAGAGGTGAAAAAGCATGGCTCATCCAAAGCGTAAATTTTCGAAGGCAAGGAGGGACAAGCGAAGGACGCACTGGAAGCTTACGTTGCCAGCAACTTCAAAATGTCCCCAATGCAACGAGGCAAAGCTGCCCCATCATATCTGTCCTCATTGCGGATATTACAATGGCCGTAAGATCCTTGAAATCAAAGAATCAGCACAGGGATAAGTCTTTAGCCCGAGTGGTTTCCAAATAGAATCTGTTAAGGGAGGAATAGTAGGTGCGCATTGTGGTTGATGCTATGGGAGGGGATAATGCCCCTCAAGTAAACATTGAGGGGGCTGTGGCATGCATCAGAGAGTATACCAGTTTGGGAATAGACGAGATCATACTTGTCGGACCAGAGAATCTTCTCAAAGAGAAGATGTCTGGCTATTCCCTGAAGAAGCTTCCTTTCTCTATCGTGGATGCCCAGGAGGTCATTGCCTCCGATGAGTCACCAACTGCGGCAGTAAAGAACAAGCGTGATTCGTCCATTGTTGTTGCTGTTAATTTAGTTAGAGATGGTCGGGCTGACGCTATTCTTTCGGCTGGGCATACTGGTGCAGTTATGACTGCGGCCTTGATAGGGCTCGGGAAACTTGGAGGTAATTATCGTCCAGCCATTGCTACCCTAATCCCCAACCTTAAAGGAAGTTCTGTCCTCATCGATGTTGGAGCAAATGTTGAGAGCAAACCGAGACATCTTTATCAGTTTGCTATCATGGGTAATGTCTACGCTTGTCATATTCTGGGCATAGAGAACCCAAGGGTAGGGATCCTAAGTATTGGCCATGAAAGATCGAAAGGGAATGAACTCACCTTTGAAAGTCACAGGCTTCTTGAGGAAGCACCGTTAAACTTCGTGGGTAATGTTGAAGGTAGAGACATTACTAACGGCAATGTCGATGTTGTTGTCTGCGATGGTTTTATTGGCAATATCCTTTTGAAATTTGGTGAAAGCCTGGCCGAGATGATCTTAAAGGAACTCAGAGAAGAGTTCTCTCGAGGCTGGTGGTTGAGGCTTGGAGGGTTGATCTCTCGACCTGCCTTCAGAAATTTTAAGAAGAGGGTAGACTACTCAGAGTATGGCGGGGCACCCTTATTAGGGGTAAATGGGACTGTTATCATCTGTCATGGTAGTTCCTCGGCCAGGGCAATCAAAAATGGTATCAGGGCAGCAGCAGAGCTTGTAAGACACCAGGTAAATAAGCATATAGAAGAGAGCCTCTTGGAGACTAAGATTTGAAGTCGTTATTAGATATGGTGGTGAAGAAGGTTGAAGAGCGTAGGTATCGTTGGAACAGGGAGTTTTCTTCCTCCCAAGGTGTTGACCAATTTTGACCTAGAAAAGATAGTTGATACTTCAGATGAATGGATCCGCACGAGAACCGGAATCCAAGAACGGAGGATTGCTGAGGAAGGGGTTGCCTCCTCAGACCTAGGGGTCAAGGCAGCTAAGCTGGCCATAGAGGACGCTAAGATTGATCCTCGCAAAATCGACTTGATTATCGTTCCTACTGTCACACCAGATACGATTTTCCCCTCTACTGCCTGCCATATCCAAAGGCAGTTAGGGGTTTATCATCATACACCAGCCTTTGATCTGGCTGCTGCCTGCTCGGGATTTGTTTATGCCTTAGAGGCAGCCAAAAGTTTTATTGCTGCTGGAGTATATGAGACTGTTCTAGTTGTAGCTGCAGAAACCCTTTCGAAGATTACCGATTGGAAGGATAGATCGACCTGTGTGCTTCTGGCCGATGGAGCTGGTGCAGTCATACTTCAACCAGTCAAAGAAGGTTATGGCTTTATCAAGAGTCGCCTGGCAGCCGATGGGCGGGCTGGAGATCTGCTTGAGCTACCTGGTGGTGGCTCAAGGCATCCGGCGACTCACCAGACGGTTGATGAAAGACTCCATTACCTAAAGATGAGAGGAAATGAGCTTTTTAAGCTTGGGGTTCGTCTCTCTTCCATGGTAGCACATCACCTCCTTGAGGAATGCCAAATCGATCCTGACCAGGTGGATCTTGTCATTATGCACCAGGCTAACATAAGAATTATGGAGGCAGTGGCTCAACGTCTAAAGATACCGATGGAGAAAGTCTTTGTCAATATCCATAAGTATGGGAACACCTCGGCGGCCTCCTGTGCTATTGCCTTGGATGAGGCCAAGAAGGAAGGAAGACTAAAGGAAGGGGATATGATTCTCTTTTTGACCATAGGCGGAGGACTCACTTGGGCAGCGAGCTTGCTGCGTTGGGGTGGTTGGCTATGATCATAAAAGAGGGTCTTTAAATAGATGGTTTATTTTTGAATATTTGAAAGAAGTAGGAAACTATACAAAATTTCTTCGCCGGATTTGATTCTTGGTTTACATGGATAGAGTAGCCTATCTTTTTCCAGGTCAGGGCTCCCAATTCGTGGGTATGGGCCAAGAGTTTTATGATGAGTTTGGGAGTGCCCGAAACATCTTCCTTTTAGCCAACGAGATCTTGGGGTATGATCTCAAAAAGCTCTGTTTTGATGGACCAAAAGAGAGACTTGATGATACTAAGTATACTCAAGTAACAATCTTGACTACTTCCATAGCCTGCTATCGGGCTATAGAGGAGGCAGGGAGTTTTCCGTTACCAGCAGCCGTAGCGGGTCACAGTTTAGGAGAGTATTCAGCCTTGGTTGCTGCGGGCTCAATAGATTTTGCCTCTGCCCTCAAAGTAGTCCAAAGGCGGGCGGAATTGATGGAAGGTGTTGCTTCCTCCATGGGGGGAGGTATGGCAGCCATCCTTGGACTACAAAAGGAGGAAGTAGAGGAGATTTGTAAAGACGTAGTCGAAGGACTTGAAATTGCCAATCTCAATTGTCCAGGCCAGGTAGTGATCACTGGGAGAGAAGATGGTCTTCTAAAAGGAATGGAGATGGCGAGAACCCGAGGGGCAAAACGGGTAGTTCGACTCCAGGTATCAGGACCGTTCCATTCAACCTATCTTAAGGAAGCAGGATCTAAACTGAAAGAGATATTGGATCAGACGGAGGTCAATCCTCCCTCTGTTTTTGTTGTAGGTAATGTTTCAGCCGACTATATCCAAGAACCAGATAGAATAAGAGAGTCTCTTTCTAGACAGATCTTCTCTAAGGTCAGATGGGAAGAGGGGATGAGGCGTTTAATAAGAGATGGATTTAAAGAGTTCATCGAGGTTGGACCAGGGAGGGTCTTAAGCGGACTCCTCAGAAGGATTGATAAAGAGGTAAATATAAAAAATATTGAAAGACCAGAGGACTTTTTTCAATAAAATTATCCATGGAAGGAGGTTTAATTAGTGAGATTTTCGGGCAAGACTGCCATTGTTACCGGCTCTAGTCAGGGAATTGGACAAGCCATTGTTTTTGGTTTAGCCAAAGAAGGGGCGAATCTGGCTATTGCCGATATAAACCTTGAATTGGCTGAGGAGGTAGCCAAAGAGCTAAAGGTTCAGTTCAAATGTAATGCCATGCCTGTATGGGTTGATGTCGCTGATCCTTCCTCGGTAAAGAGTATGGTTGAAGAGATCACCGGAAGGTTCTTTTCTGTCGATATCTTGGTGAATAATGCTGGAATTACTAGAGATACCCTTATCTTGCGGATGAAGGACGATGACTGGAATAAGGTTCTGGATATCAACCTCCGAGGGGTCTTTAACTGCACAAGAGAAGTAGCTAAGGTAATGATCAAGCAGAAAGGAGGGAGGATAGTCAACATCTCCTCGGTTATTGGTTTAAGCGGCAATATTGGTCAGGCAAACTATGCCGCCTCTAAAGCAGGGGTCATTGGCTTAACCAAGAGTGTAGCCAAAGAGCTTGGTCCACGGGGTATTACAGTCAATGTTGTTGCGCCAGGATTTATCCAGACTCAAATGACACAAGCTCTTTCTGACCAGATTCGCAGCCAGATTTTAGCCCGGATCCCTTTAAATAGATTTGGAGGGCCTGAGGATGTGGCCAATGTGGTTCTCTTCCTGGTATCTGACGAAGCCTCATACATTACTGGAGCAGTAATTGTAGTTGATGGCGGAATGAGCATGTAAAAGGAGGTGCCAAGAATGGCGGATGTGTTCAGCCGTATAAAACAGATTATTATTGATCAATTGGGAGTGGAAGAGAGTAGGGTTACCCTTGACGTTTCTTTTGTCGACGATCTCGGTGCAGACTCTCTCGATATCGTAGAGCTGGTTATGGCCTTGGAAGAGGAGTTTGGCCTTGAGATCAGTGATGAAGATGCAGAGAAGATTATCACCGTGGGCGATGCGGTCAACTATATCAGCACACGGATCAACTAATTGCCATTTGCTAGTTCTAGTCTTTTGCAGGATGCTTTATGAAAGGTGCCGATTTTTGCTGATAGGGATGTCAGCAGGGGTAACAGCGAAGCGCCAGAGGGGCAAAGCCCCTATGGAGAACAAAGATATTCATGAGATGTTCCCTTCTTGCTGACATGGACGTCAGCGGGGTGACAGGGAACGGGGTGACCACCAGAAGGGTGAAACCCCTTGAAAAACAGGAGGCTTTGTAGGTCCTGATGAAACGGAGAGTAGTTGTTACTGGTGTGGGGGCGGTTACACCAGTAGGTGTCGACGTTTCCAGTTTTTGGGATTCGCTTTTGACGGGAAGAAGCGGTGTAAGTAGGATAACGCGTTTTAGCTTAGAGGGGTACCGCTCTCAGATAGCTGCTGAGATCAAAGACTTTGATCCTTCTCGATTCTTGGATCAGAAGGACCAAAGACATATGGCTCGATTCACTCAATTTGCCTATGCAGCTGCAAGAATGGCCATTGAAGACGCTGGTCTTGATCTGAAGAAGGAGGATCCAACAAAGATTGGTGTTCTTATCGGTTCTGGCATTGGTGGACTTGACGTGATTGAGGAAGAACACAAAAAGCTTTTGGAAGAAGGCCCTCGTAAGATAACTCCATTCTTCATCCCTAAGCTTATTACCGACATTGCCTCGGGGTGGGTCTCTATCTCCTTTGGTTTCAAAGGCCCCAATTCAGCCGTTGTCACAGCTTGTGCCTCAGGCGCCCATGCTATAGGAGATGCCTATCGAATTATTCAGCGACAAGAAGCTGAGGTGATGGTCACCGGCGGGACAGAAGCGGCTATAACTCCTCTTGCCCTGGCAGGATTCTCAGCGGCAAGGAGTCTATCTACCCGTAATGATGATCCAGAAAGAGCCTCAAGACCATTTGATAGGGAACGGGATGGGTTCGTTGTGGGTGAGGGCGCGGGCATCGTTATCCTTGAGTCAAAAGAACACGCTGTAGAGCGCGGAGCTCATATCTATGGTGAGATAGTTGGCTATGGAATGAGTGGAGATGCCTATCATTTGACTGCACCAGCCCCACGGGGGGAGGGTGCAGCGAGAGCTATTAAGGCTGCTATTAAGGATGCAGGTGTTGCTCCAGAAGATGTTGACTACATCAATGCCCATGGAACCTCCACTCCACTCAATGATAAGTGTGAGACAGAGGCCATCAAGGACGTCTTTAAGGAATCCGCCTATAAGATTCCTATTAGTTCGACCAAGAGTATGATTGGCCATCTCTTGGGGGCAGCAGGTGGAGTAGAATTCATCGTTACCCTCTTAACCATTGAAAGAGGTGTTATTCATCCAACCATAAATTACGAATCTCCTGACCCAGAATGCGATCTTGATTACGTCCCTAATTCACCTCGTGAGGCAAGAGTGAATGTAGCTATTTCCAGCTCATTCGGTTTTGGTGGACATAATGCTGTGCTCATTGCTAAAAGATTCATAGGGTAAATTTACAATG
>DNCN01000078.1 GCA_003485015.1 bacterium | reverse complement strand
CAAATGGTTTATAATCGCCAATATATAATATCCGAAATTAGCACTCTCTTCGAATATGACAAATTGTTGAAAAATAACGAGATTGAAATTAGGGTAAGAACTATTTTCCATTTCATAGTATTCATGATGAATTACCCACAACTTTATTATTCCTACCTCATAAACGGTCTTCTATACAGAGAGTTTACTGGTTCTAAAGAGGTAGATGCTTCATATCAAAGGATGCAGTATGCCTTTAGCGAATCCCATTGGGATCATAATCGGCTGAATGATCTAAGGTTGGATTACATCATGCGTTCCCCTGCTACTGCTCGGCAGTGCTTCTGGAATCCTGGCCATAGATGATACCTTCCTCCAAGAAGAGCCGTTTGGCCAAAACAGACCGAAGGGGCTAAGGTCCAATACTAGAGTAGTGAAGGAGAGGTCTAGCAAACTGCAATCTCTTTGTCTATTCGGGTTATGCCGATTCTAATAAACACTTTACTTATAGATAGACCCCCTCTCCTATATCCCTGAAGAAGAGTCTTGTAAGATAGACCTTCCTCCTAAGTTCAAGAGTAAGATAGAATTGTGTATGGATCTAATCAATAAGGCTATTAAGAGAGACATACCCTTTTTATATATCTCTTTCGATAAACTAGTATCTACGCAAAGAGGTAGTTAAGCATGTCGAAGAATACGGCAGATACTTTATCTCTGAGTTAGCCGCAAATGATAAGATCTCTATTTTTAGGAAAGGAAAAAGGTATCTTCTTATGGTACAACGCTTCCAGCCTTGATTTTCCAGGAGTTATAGCTTATTTTAGACTATTTTTTAACAAAGTCGTGCTGTTTTTAGCTTAAGACCCTCTCTCTGTATTGTATCGCTTGGTGGATAAAGGCCTCAAGGCGCATATCGGTATTGGCAGATGAAAGACCGTCATAAGCAATGGAGAGTATAGGAAGTCCCTTATTATCCTCTGATACAGATTTTAGTATCGCCGTCGCGATTGTTCCTGGCATACAAGTAAATGGGATAGCGTTTATTATTCCACAGAGACCCTTCCTTACAAAGTCAACTGCCTTTCCGATACTCATAATTGCTTCACCTTCAAAGGAATGGTGGATATATGGTCTTGCAAACTTAAGAACTTCACAGGTTTGAGGTTCTTCTATTCCTCTTAAAGACCCATGAAATACGTGGGAGAGCCTTCTCTCTTCCCTTATCTGATAAAGGTTCTTTATGGATGTCTTTAGGAGACATAGATAGTCATTTCTCAATAATGAGTGCATATTCCTCCTGAAATTCCTATAGAGGAACCATTCAAAAACCGGTGCTGACCAGACCTCTCCTCCAAGTCTTTCTACCTTCAATATAACATCTTCATTCGAAAACCTATTTGCCCGAACAAAGAATTCCCCAACCAGACCAATGATAGGCTTTGTCTTTTCAAAGGTATCTATCTTTGAGAATGCCTCTTTTGCCTCCTCCATTACCGCTAAGAGATCCTTCCTTTGTTTTATTGCCTCATAAACCCTTTTTACAAACTTATTGTATACTTTCTCTGTCTCCCCTTTATTCTTCTCATAGGGTCTTGTCTCCCTTAAGGCTTTCTCAAGTATGTCAATGGCTACGATACTACTCCAGGCAAGTCTTTCAAAGTCCTTCCCAGCAATAGTCAGATCCTCAAAGAACCTCCTTGCCTGATTTGGGGCATAAATGGGAACATTATTAAGTCCTAAATCATCAAGGACAAACCTCTGGAGCATTGAGTATTGTCCAAACCGGCAAGGACCAGAGGAGCCTCCCATAAAGAATGCAGACTCTTTGGAATCAAAGTCTCTCCTCTTTGTCTGCCTTACCATATCGCCAGTTGTAACGATTGCAGGGAAGCATTCATGACCAAGGGTATACTTCCTTCCCCAGTATAAGGTCTCTTCGTCGGATTCAGGCATAACCTCCGCATCCACTCCATTCGCCTCAAATGCCGCTTTTAGAGCGTAGGCATGGTCTGACATATAGGGAATAAAGATTTTTCTCCTCGTCCCTTTCTCAATGGTTAATGTTCTTATTCTCTTTTGTTCTTCTATCTTCTTCTTCTTTGCATTCTCAATGGAGTCTAAGAATGCCTCGCATCTTGTTATTACTCCGACATCTGCTGAATGTTCATCGATCTCTATAATAAGGTGAGGCTTTTCTCCCATCTTCTGTTTAAAGAAATTGGCAATGAAGGAGTCCGGACCACATCCATAGTTTGTGAGATATATAGAAAATAACCTCTCATCTCCTCTCACTAACTCACAGGCAGAGAGGATCTGCTGACCCGACCTCCAATACATATTTGGCCAATCGATGGCTACATCAATAGAGTCTAGGGGGAGAAAGTCCATGGGTATGCTTAAAACCCCTAACTCCTTCAATTTTCTAGGAAGCTCAAGATTAAGACCACAGTCATTCCCATTGTATGATCTTGCAATAATAACGATAGCCCTATTATTTAGAGAGGAGAGTATCTCTTCTCCTCGCTCTTTTATTCTCTTTCTAAACTCTTCTTGAACCTCATGAGCTACATTTAATGCCTTCTTTACCTTCACTGGGGAGATACCTAATGCCTTTCCCATATCAACCAATGGCCTTACAAAACCTTTTCTTTCATACCTCATTCTGATGATAGGTTGGAGAACCTCTACTTTGTGTCCTTTAAGCCCAATTGTTGATGAGGCCACATAGGGAATGGATTGTACATAGGGACAATGGTATGACTCTGAAAAATATGGTGACGTTTGCTGTAGGTTTATGATTGAAGGAAGGAACAGGTAGTCAATATCTTTCTCTAGAAGACTCAATATATGACCATGAGTAAGCTTTATGGGAAAGCAAGTGTCAACTGGAACACTCTCAACACCCCTGTGGATTATCCCTTTGTTTGTCCTCTCTGAAGAGATGACATTAAATCCAAGCTCTGTCCAGAATGCCTTAAAGAATGGGAAAAATTCATGAAAGAATAAGACCATGGGGATTCCAATTCTTCTCCCCTCCGCTTCTTTATTATAGATATTTAAAAGTAAGTCTTCTCTTTCCCCAAATAAATCTGGTATCTTTGAGTCTTGAGCTTTGAGCTTTGAACTCTCTGCCTTTACTTCGTATCTCTCGCACCTTGCGCCATAAAACAGGGAAGCTTCATTTTCCAGAGAGACCTTCTTTATCTCACAATTATTTGGACAAGCTTTACACTCAAAGGAAGAGAGCAGATACTTACGATTCTTTAGATCAAACCCTTTAAAGCTTGTCTTCTCTATATTACTCTCTTTAACAATGATCGCTACCCCGATTGCACCGGTTACATCATGATTCTCTGGAACAAAAATCCTCTTTGTGCAAATCTTCTCAAAGGCAGAGACAACGGCAAGATTGGCTGCAGTCCCCCCCTGAAAGAATATCTTCTCTCCTACTTTTTTACTGCCAACCACCCTATTTAAGTAGTTATGGACGACAGAGTAGGCAAGGCCTGCAACAATATCCTTCTTCTCCGCCTGTCTTTGTTGATGGGAGACGATGTCTGTCTCCATAAATACTGTACACCGTTCCCCCAGAGCAAGGGGTGAATTTGAAGAGAACGCAAGATCGGAAAACTCCTCTTTTATGTTTATTCCAAGTCTTTCCGCCTGCTCCTCCAGGAATGAGCCTGTCCCGGCAGCACATACCTTATTCATCTCAAAATCAACAACAGCTCCATTCTCCAGACTTATGTACTTTGAATCCTGACCCCCTATCTCAAAGATCGTGTCAACCTCAGGGTCTATATCGTATGCTGCCCTTGCCTGGGCAGTGATTTCGTTCTTTACAATGTCTCCTCCAACAAAGTCAGCAATCATATATCTTCCAGAGCCGGTTGTTCCACATCCACAGACCTCAACGCCTTCAGCGATCTCTTCCCCAATCTCAAAGAGCCCTTGACAGACTGCATCAATGGGTCTACCTGCAGTGGGAAGGTATCTTCTTGCAACCACACTTTTATTCTCATCAATGGCAACAACATTTGTGGATACAGAACCAACGTCTATTCCAACATATACTTTTGTCTTTCTATCCTTTGGAAGAAGGTATGTCTTTATCTTATCTCTGTACTCAGAGATTGGGGCAATGAGGGAGAGGGGTGGAAGTCCAATTGCTTTTTCTTCAATCTCGAATTCATTGATCCTTTTAAGGTTTATCCTGTCTTTTGCCAGGAGGGCTGCGCCGATTGCACCCATGGTTGCAAAGTGCTCGGGAATGATAATATCAATCCCTAAAATCTCAGAGAACGCCCGGATCATCCCTTTATTAGAGGCGACTCCACCCTGAAATGAGATCGGGGGTATAATGTTCTTCCCCTTTCCAATCACCGACCTAAAATTTCTGGCAAAGGCAAAGCAAAGGCCAGCGATAATATCCTCGATTGGAGCTGCCTCCTGTTGGAGGTGGATCATATCTGTCTTGGCAAATACCGAACATCTTCCTGCAATCCTTGGAGGCCTCTCGGATTTTAAGGCAAGCTCTGAAAACTCCTCGATTGTAAGCTCCATTCTGGATGCCTGCTGATCTAAGAATGAACCACAACCCGCCGCACATATTGTGTTTGTTGAAAAATCAAGGATATTTCCTTTATCATCAAGGTTTATGAGTTTTGAGTCACTCCCTCCAATCTCTATGATCGTTTTTACTTCTTTTCTTAACTTGTATGTTGCTATAGCCTGGGCAATTATCTCATTTATTGGGGATACCCTAAGAAAGCTGCATATTCCCTTTGTCCCTGTCCCTGTCCAGCCAACAGTTATATCCTCTGGAAGGCTCTTTATCTTCTCGATCAGCAAGGGAAGAGGATCTCCTTTATGCCTAATATAGAAATCCTCAATGATACTGTTGTCATCATCAAGAAGCACAGTCTTTAGGCTTATTGAACCAATATCCACTCCTAACTTCATCTTAGAAATAGCTCCTTTTCTACAAGCATAACGAAGGCAAAAGGACTCAACATTTAGTTAATCCTCTTATTAAGACAGGAAAATCCGCTCTTGACATAAATTGATATATAATTATGGTGTAATTTTCCAAAAAATTGGAGAATTCACCATAGATGAAAAAGTTCAAAATTCTCTTTGTTGACAAGGTTTTTTCAAGATTTGCTACTTTTCCGCTCGTAGGGTCATTTTTAGTTGATTTTCTCAAACTGGATGAGCGACTACAGATATTATCTACAAAAAATCGTAAAATTGTATTCTCTAAAATCGATTGACTTGCTTACTTTGATCAGATGTATCCTCCTGGGCATTAAAGATTTCAGGATTATTTCCCAGCTACTGTCAAGATTAAAAGTAGAGTAAGTAGGGTTCGGGTCGGAAGGGGTATTAAGTAAGTCA
>DNCN01000098.1 GCA_003485015.1 bacterium | reverse complement strand
AGACTCCTTTTAATTAAAAGAGTGTAAACTTCCATTAATAAGCCAGAAGACCTTATCGGCCTTTCTGGCCAGAACTTCGTTATGGGTAGCCAGAACAGCGGCTAAATTCCTCTTACGAACAGATTCCAGAATGATCTCAATTGCCTCCTCTCCCATCTTGCAGTCAAGATTCCCTGTGGGTTCATCGGCTAGAAGAATCTCGGGGTCATTGATAAGGGCTCGCGCAATGGCCACCCGCTGACTCTCACCATAGGAGAGCTCCCCTGGAAGATGAGAGAGTCTTTCAGAAAGCCCCATCATCCCAAGAAGATTCTTAGCCTTTTGGGTAGCCTCTTTGATATGAAAGCGGCCGATCATTTGAGGAAGGACCACGTTCTCTAAGGCAGAGAGTTCCTCAAAGAGATGGTGGGCTTGAAAGATAAAACCAATCTTCCGATTCCGCAGATAAGCTAATCTTTGGGGGTGGCTAAAAGGGATCCTCTCGCCAGCCAAAAAAACCTCGCCTGAAGTGGGTCGATCTAAACCAGCCAGTAGATGCAATAAAGTACTCTTTCCTGTCCCTGAAGGACCCATAATGGAAACCAATTCTCCCCGTTCTACTTCTAAATCAAGCTCCTGGAGTACATCAAGTCTTGTGCCACCAGTAAAATAAGATTTAGAAAGTCCCTTTGCTTTTATATAGACCATATCTCAGCCATAGAAGTTGAACGCTTCAAGGACATAAAGCAACCATAGGAGATTTAAACTCTTCCCTGTTTTACCAAAAGAAGGCAGAAAGAAGGAGTGTTCTTGGTTCTTTTAGACTCCTTCAATAGAGCCTTAAGGTCAAATACGATAGGGTTATCAAAAGAATATACCATAGAGTTAGTCGCATGCTTAGAGAGTATCTAAACTTCTGTTATCACTCATATCGGATTATCTCTACTGGATCAAGACGAGCCGCTCTTATGGCCGGATAGAGAGCTGCCAGCACTGCCAAAGTAATAGCTGAAAGGACAATAAGTAAAAGATCACTTGATTCAATATCCACCGGGAGATAGTCAATATAGTAGATATCTTGAGGGAGACGAATGAAGTTGAATCTACTCAACCCCCAACAGACCACCAGTCCAAAAAGAAGACCAGTAACTGTTCCGATAAGTCCAATCAACGCACCCTCAAGGAGAAAGGTGCGGAGGATCCCTCCTCTTGTAGCACCCATAGCCAATAAGATTCCAATCTCCTTTCGTCTCTGGAGGATAGTCATCATTAGGGTGCTGGTAATACCCAAGCCTGCCACAAGAATGATCATGGTAAGGATGATAAACATAACCTTCTTCTCTAAGCTCAAGGCTGAAAAGAGGTTTTTGTTCATTTCAGCCCAGGTCTTCACTAGATAGCGATGTCCAATAAGAGAGTTGATATCCCCTTTGATGCTTAAGGCCTGGTAGATGTCTTTTGTCCTTACCGCCAAACCATCGACCACATCTCCCAAGCCAAGGAGTCGCTGAACTGTCTTCAGGTGGAGACAGGCCAAGGAGGAATCGTAATCGTACATTCCACTCTTAAAGATCCCCCCAACCTTAAGAGAGACAAGATGGGGAAGAATCCCCATCTTAAAGTGGGTCGAATCCATCTTAGGTAGAATGAGAACAATAGGACTGCCTACGCCTACCCCTAGCTGAGAACTCAGTTCGCTTCCGATAAGGATCTCCTCATCTACCTTCGGCTTGCCTGTGCCTGAGATTATATTTACTTGAATACCGGTTACAGCTTCATCAAGCTCTGGATCGATACCTTTAAGAAAAATGCCCACTGCCCGTCCTTCGCTGGCCAGAATTGCCTGGATCTGGATAAAGGGGGAAGAAGCCTCCACTCCTTTTAGAGATTTGATACTATCTATTAAATCCTGATATCCAGAGATCCTTTCTTCTCCCTGATCAAGGACGAGAAGGTGGGCATTTACCCCTAATATCTTCTCTTTTAAGTCCCTCTCAAATCCATTCATTACCCCTAAAACGATAACCAGAGCCCCCACTCCTAAGGCCACCCCACCTATGGCCAAGAGAGTGATAAAAGAGATGAATCCCTTTCTTCTTTTTGGCTTAAGATGTCTTAAGCCAATAAAAACCTCATAGAGCAATCTTAAGTTGCTCCTCCCCGTTTGACCATGGGGGAAACCTCTGTAATGACACGGAGCATATTCTTAACCTTACGAATCCGACGATCTTCAAGGACAGCTCGTTCAATCTCTATCTTATCACGAAAGGTGGGAACCGAGCCATTCAGAGTAACTACACCGTTTGAGACTGCCACCCTTATCTTTTCGCCAAGATTCAGCCGGAAGAGCCGAAGCTCCAAATCCCGACCGATCTGTGCATCACTAGCCATATCTTTTCAATCTCCCTTTACCAAAGAGAAGGCCTGTAATTGACTGCAAAGTAGTATAGTATAAAAACTAAGGAAAGTCAAGAGAGAAAATTTTTTAGAAGGGCAATTTTTCAATCACAAAAAACCTTGAAATCTTGGCAATTTTGTGAGATAATTCTAGTTGTGTTGAGGTAGTCTAGCTTAGAGGAGGGTAAATGCAGATTGATGAGTTGTTAAGGATAATGGTTGATGCCAAAGCTTCGGATCTTCACCTCAAAGTGGGTAACTATCCAATGTTCCGCATCAACGAGGAACTTACTTCTATTGCTAAAATAGCGCCCGACTGGGAGGACAGCCCTCTATCGCCTCTTCGCACTGAAGAATTTGCCGCAACCCTTATGAATCAAGCTCAGCTCTCCCGGTTTAAAGAGACACGAGAGATGGATCTAGCGTATAGCGTTTCGGGACTGGGCCGATTTCGAGTGAATATCTTGTATCAGCGGGGTACAGTAAGTATTGCCTTCCGTTCTATCCCTTTTGATATCCCTAAGTTTGAGGAGCTTAATGTACCTCCGGGAGTGAAGGATTTGGCTGAAGAGGTGAGAGGTTTGGTCTTGGTTACCGGCGCAGCTGGTTCAGGGAAATCGACCACTTTAGCGGCTATGATCGATTACATAAATTCCACTCGGAAAGATCACATCATTACCATTGAGGATCCGATCGAATTTCTCCATCGGGACAAGGTAGGCATAGTCACTCAGCGAGAAGTAGGTATGGATACCCTCTCCTTTAGTGATGCCTTAAGACACATACTACGGCAGGATCCCGATGTTGTTCTTATTGGTGAAATGAGGGATGTAGAGACAGTGGCTGCAGCCATTACGGCTGCCGAAACAGGACACCTAGTCCTTTCCACCCTCCATACCATCGATGCTCCCCAAACCATTGAACGAATCATCAACTTCTTCCCACCCTATCAGCATCAACAATTGCGCATGCAACTCTCACTCCTCCTTCGGGGGGTTATCTCGCAACGACTTCTACCCCGACAGGACCAGAAGGGACTGATTCCAGCAGTAGAGGTGATGAAGGGAACGGCTTTTGTGCGCAAATTGATTGTTGAGAATAATATCTACCAGATTACAAATGCTATCGCCGAAGGCGCATTCTATGGGATGCAAACCTTCAATCAATCCCTAGCCTCTCTTTACCAACAAGGAAGGATCAGCAGTGAGGATGCCTTAGCTGCAGCTAGTAACCCCGAAGAGTTAAGACTTGCTTTTAAGGGAATATACTCAGGGACAGGCCAGGATTTTGAGTTTGAAAACAATACCTAAAAGCGATACCCAAAGGCATCATAACCATTTACAGAAATCAATAATAAGAAGGACAAAAGAGACAAAAACCCCAGAACCTCTTTATTCTTGAATGTAAGGCTTTATTATCTATGATAAACATCCTAAACATTCTATCTATTTGGTGTGCTCAATGACTCTAAAGGGATATTCCATAAGGCACCTAATCTTGTGCTTACACCTTAAGTCCCTCGGGAGATCCTTTCGATGTTCGACTGGCTCAATCAGGATGATCTCTCATCAAAACATTACCAACGATAGTGGATGGACCAATCCGAATTGACACCTAACTCATTCGATTTGATTCCGAGTAAAAACTTCTTTCTTTACAGTACCTAATTATAGGAGGGATAAAAGAGATGAGAAAATCCTTAGTCATTGCTCTTGTGGTCAGTCTATTTGTTGGAATTCCCCATGTTAGGGGTGAACGGATTCGACCAGCCCAGGTGGCTGGGTTGTTCTATCCGGATTCAGGGCCTATCTTAAGGGAGAAGATAGATGGTTACTTAGGGGAAGTAGAGGATCAGCCGCTTTTAGGAAGACTTGTCGCTCTTATTGTACCTCATGCCGGTTATGAATTCTCGGGTAAGGTAGCAACTTACGCCTATAAGCAACTTCTTAAACGGCAATTCAATACCATCATCCTTATTGGCCCAAGCCACCATCGGTATTTTCGGGGAATCTCTGTTTATGGCGAGGGAATGTTTGAAACACCTTTAGGCAAAATCCCTATAGATAAGGATCTGGCTTCGGCGATCATCAAGGAGAGCGAAATCATTACCTTTAATCCGGAACATCATCTTAAGGAACACTCTTTGGAGGTTCAGCTTCCATTCCTCCAGCGTACCAGCAAGGATTTCAAGATCGTACCCATCTTAATGGGCGACCAGTCAAAACCCTTCTGTGATATCCTAAGTCAGACCCTAACCAAGGTGCTTAAAAAGGAAAAAAAGAAGGTGTTACTTATAGCCTCAACTGACTTCTCTCACTATTACCCTTACAATGAGGCAGTTAAAAAAGATAAAATTGCCTTTTCTATTATCCAAAAGATGGATAAAGATGAACTTATTACAGGATTGGCTAAGGGAGAAGTTGAGATGTGCGGAGGGGGACCTGCCGCTGTGGCCATTGAGGTAGCCAAAGGCCTAAGGGCAGATAAGATCAAACTTCTCAATCATGCTAATTCTGGTGATGTCACTAAAGACTTCTCCCGTGTAGTCGGTTATGCCTCATTTGCTCTGTATAGCACTGACCAACTGAACAAGGAGGCCCAGATAGAGCTTTTGAAGATTGCTCGAAGGTCGATCGCGGAGTACCTTGAGACAAAGAAATCCCCTTCCTTTAAACCCATCTCAGCTCTCATTAAAGAGGACCGGGGGGTCTTTGTTACCCTTACCAAGGATGAAAAACTTAGGGGATGCATCGGATACACCTTTCCAATTAAACCACTTTATGAAGCAGTCAGGGATACAGCTATCAAAGCGGCTACACAGGATTTGAGGTTCCCGCCCGTAACTAAAGATGAACTCAACAAAATCAAGATAACGATATCAATCCTTTCACCCATAGAGGAGGCAAAAGATATTAACCTTATTCAACCCGGAACCCATGGTCTCTATATTACCCAGGGTTGGCAGAGTGGACTTCTGCTTCCCCAGGTGGCAAAGGAGCGTAAGTGGAGTCGAGATGAGTTTCTGAAACAAGGCTGTCTTAAGGCCGGCCTACCACCAGATGCCTACAAGAAGGGAGCAAGAATCCACATCTTCACTGCCCAGGTCTTTGACGAAGAATAAAAGGGAAATTAGTCGATAAGTGGGGGGCTAGATTCCTTCTGATATTAAAAAGACCAATTTGCTCCAGACCTCCGTCTATACCTTCGATCTACCAAAGATGACTATTGCCACTCTCCAATTAAAATCTCAAAAATTTAGAAATCATCTTTTGAGGTTAAAGGCACTCAGGTAGGGTGTATGTGTCTGGGTGTTTTTTGTTTTTGAGAAGAAGGAGACAATATGAATAATGGCAAAAGAGTAATCTATAGCAGTATAACAACTTATGGAGGTAAAAATGGTTAGAATTAGAAGAAAAATAGTATTAGGGATCTTAATAGGTCTGGGCATGGTGATCGTTAATGGGATGAGTGCCCTGCCAAATAATGGTAAAGGATTGACAGAAGTGGAAGGGCAGAGGGACTACAAGAAAAGTGTAAGTCCAAAGTTTGCAGATGTAGATGCAAGTGGGTTAAAGGTGGTTAAGGTAGAAAGGTTAACCTATGATGCGTGTAAGACCAAATACAAGACTTATGTATTCCCAAAATGGTCTCCCGATGGCAGGAAGATAGTTTTTGGTAGTAATGCTGGTTTTAGAGCCGGAGGCTTTGATGGAGTTTGGATAATAAATGCTGATGGAAAAAATAAAAGAGAATTGACTATAAAAGGGCGTGATATAGCATGGGGACTGTGTGATTTTTGGAGTTCGAGTAGCAAAGAGTTAATACTCAACACAGGGACAGCAATTGAAGTTGTTGAAATTGAAAAAGAAAAAATCTATACGGTTGCAACCTCTAAGAGGGATGAATATCTAAAGGCGGGGGTGAGACAGCCATCTGGAGAAATCATCAGTGTAATAGATGGTAGAGTAGTAAAGATAACTCAAGATAAAACTACAACAAGACTAAAGTCATTCCCAGTTGAAACCTCAGCTGATCAAGGAAGAATTATTTATTATTTGGATGAAAAAATTTGGATTGCAGATGCCGATGGAAAGAATGAACAGGTTCTAGTAAAAAAGGGGATTGATCCTATCATCTCACCTGATGGCAAGAAAGTATGCTATCAAAGGAGTGAAAGTGGACATATAATAATACTTTGGATAGATGGAACTAAAAAATTTGCTCCACCCCTACTATTCCCATATTATGCATCTTGGTCGCCTGATGGAACTAAAATAATAGTCAATGAAATTAGGGAAGAAGGGCAGGTTAGACATGAAGAAGGATATGGAATTGAAACGGCAAGTGGAGCATTGATAGATGCGGATTTGTATGTGGGAAATGCTAATAACACTGGCTGGAGGGCACTTACAGATACAAAAGATGAGGCTGAGCTTTATCCTGATTGGTCGCCAGATGGTTCAAAGATTGTCTATGTTTCAGGAAAGACAGGCGATATCTATGTGATCACATTGTCGAATTAGGGGACGTTGTTGAGTTTATTAATTAACTCCTTGACAAGAA
>DNCN01000099.1 GCA_003485015.1 bacterium | reverse complement strand
ATATATTATTCACGAATTCCTCAAAATGAAAGAAAATTTTGTTGTAATAGAAAAAAATAAAGACCAAATATCCTGGCTTGAAGAATACCATATATTATACATAAATGGGGATGCTACTAATGATGAAATATTAATAAAATCTAAAATAGAGTCAGCAAAAGGATTGATAACCTGTCTGACTTCTGACGAAGAGAATTTATTTATGACTGTTACAGCAAGAATGCTAAATCCTAGTTTACGCATCGTTGCTAAATCAGAAGAAGAAATAAACAGAGAAAAGTTTATCCGTGCAGGCGCATCAGAAGTCGTTTCTACTACTGCTATAGGTGCATTAAGAATGGCTTCTGTAATGCTTAGGCCCACAGTTGTCTCTTTTTTGGATACAATGCTCAGGGAGACTAAAACTGTTTTAAGAATAGATGAAGTAGTTATACCGCCCGAATCTAAGTTCATTAATTCTACCCTGGCTCAAATTGACCTGCAAAATAGATATAATCTCATAATTTTAGCAAAAAAAGAGTTTGCTGATAAATATATATTCAATCCACCACCTAATGCCTTGATTCAACCCGGTGATATATTCATCATAATGGGTGAAACAACAAAAATAAAAGAGTTAGAATCCAATCTTTAGTTTTATAACAACTCATAACGCCAGATTGCGTGAAAGGCACAACCAGAAAATAAAAGGAGAAATGGTAAAGGAGAAATTGACAGTTAGGGATTTTAAGCAGTTTGGAGGAAAGCACTGCGAGACTACTGCCTTAAGAAACGTACTCTCCTATCACGGTTACTCTTATTCTGAGGAAATGCTTTTAGGGTTGGGAGGGGGAGTAGGGTTTATTTACTGGTATATGAAACTGATGCCTGTTCCTTTTATTGGGACTAGGTACGGTAAGCCTATCAGTTTTGCACTTGAGATTTGCAAACGTCTTGGCGCGAAGGCTACGATGCTCCAAACCGCAAATTCCAAAAAAGCACACGAAGAGCTAAAGGAACTACTTCGCCAAGATGAGCCTGTTATTGTATGTGGAGACATAGCATATCTTCCCTACTTTGCAGTTCCCGAAGATGTTCATTTCGGTGGACATTCCTTTGTAGTCTTTGGCATAGACGAAGAAGACAGGGTTTATATCTCAGATCGAGGAAAAAAGGCAGTTACTATAAGTGTTTCCGATTTACAAAAGGCCCGTGGTTCAAAATTTAAACCTTTTCCTCCTAAACATGGGTTATTAAAGATAGAATTTCCTTTAAAGAAAGTCTCCTTAAAAGAAGGAATTGAGGCTGGGATTAAGGACTGCTGTACGAATATGCTTAATCCCCCTATTAAAAATATTGGGTTAGCTGGCATTAAGAAATGGGCAGACATAGTCTTGGAGTGGCCTAAGATGTTTAAAAGGGCATCCTTTTATGGATGCCTAATAAATACCTTTGCCTACATAGAGATTGGAGGGACAGGAGGAAGTGCTTTTCGAACTATGTATGCTGATTTTCTAAGGGAAGCCGCCCCTATCTTAAATAAACCAGCTTTAAAAGAAGTGGCAGAGATGTTTCAAGGTGCTGGGAGAGTTTGGAATGAGATTGCTACTGCCTCCCTTCCTGATTATTGCCCCACATTCAAGAGGGTAAGGGAATTATTAATTGAGAAGAATAAATTCTTTGAAGAACAGGGATCTTTTGCTTTAGACAAGATGAGAAAAATCAGCGAGAAACTAAAAAGCTTAGAGAAGAAAATGGAATACGATCTAAAACAAGCTTCAAAGATTGTGGAAGAGATGCGGGAGCGTATTTTGAAATGTTACGAAGTTGAGAACAAGACCTTTCAAGAGTTAACTAAAATAATTTCATAAGGTTGAAATGTTTGTTAAAGAAAGGAGCGTTAATTAGGGCATAAGGTTGTCCAAAGTCCAGTCCAGACTGTGGCATTAAGGTCGAAGAACTCGATCTTACCCCACCCTACTTCCTCCTGAATAAAAATTTAGATAATATTCTTTGATGGAATTGGAGTGTGTATAGGGGTGGTTACCATGTGGAACTAACAAACATATTTTTTAAAAAAATTTAAAAAAAACTTGACGATTTGAAAATATTGTGATAAATTTTCTTTTCAACCAAATTTATTGTGAATATCCCCTCTCAATTTGAGGGGTTAAATTTTAATCAGGAGGTCGCAGAAGAAGATGGCTTACGATCCAACTAAACTTAGCGATTGGCAGATTGCCCAAGAGGCAGAAAAGAACATGCCCACGCCTGATGAGTGGCAAGAAAGATTAGGACTCCAGAAGGATGAGATTATCCCTTATGGTCGGATATGCAAGCTCGATTTTATGAAGATCATTGAACGACTTAAAGATAGACCCGATGGTAAGTATATAGATGTGACGGCCATTACCCCGACGCCTCTGGGGGAGGGAAAGACGACAACGACAATGGGCCTGACAGAAGGTCTGGGCAAAAGGGGTAAGAATGTGGGTGCCTGTATCCGCCAGCCCTCTGGCGGCCCGACGATGAACATCAAAGGCACAGCGGCAGGCGGTGGTAATGCCCTGCTTATTCCCATGACTGAATTCTCTTTAGGATTAACCGGTGATATTGACGCCATCACCAATGCTCATAACCTTGCAATGGTTGCCCTAACTTCAAGACTTCAGCATGAGGCGAATTACTCCGATGAAGAGTTGAGCAAACGTAATCTAAAACGCCTGGATATCGATCCAAGAAGGGTAGAGATGGGTTGGGTAATCGACTTCTGCGCCCAAGCCTTACGTAACATCGTTATTGGTCTTGGTGGTAAGATGGATGGCTTTATGATGCACTCAAAATTTGGGATCGCCGTCAGTTCTGAACTCATGGCCATCCTTGCCATTGTTCGGGACCTGAAGGATCTGCGTGAGAGGCTGGGGAAGATCATTGTGGCTTACGATAAGAATGGGCAGCCGGTAACTACCTCTGATCTAGAGGTGGCTGGTGCCATGTGTGCCTGGATGAGAAGCACCATCAACCCTACATTGATGTCAACTGTAGAGTACCAACCCGTTTTAGTCCATGCCGGACCATTCGCCAATATTGCTGTGGGTCAATCCTCCATTATCGGAGACCGTATCGGTTTGAAGATGTTCGATTATCATGTTACCGAGAGTGGATTTGGTGCAGATATAGGTTTTGAGAAGTTTTGGAATGTAAAATGCCGTTTGAGTGGGCTTGTGCCAAATGTTGTTGTGATGGTAAATACAATCAGGGCCTTAAAGATGCATGGCGGTGGACCAAAGGTAGTTCCTGGTAGACCTCTTCCAGAGGAATATGCAAAAGAGAATTTGGGATTAGTTGAGAAAGGGGTGCCAAATCTCCTCCACCATATAAATGTTGTGAAAAAGTCAGGAGCTATACCGGTTGTTTGTCTCAATTACTTCCACACAGATACCGATGAAGAGATCGCTCTGGTTCGCAGATATGTGGAGCAGGCGGGAACTCGCTGCGCACTCTCTAAGCATTGGCTCAAGGGGGGAGAAGGAGCACTGGAATTGGCTGATGCGGTTCTTGACGCTTGTAATGAGAAAATTGACTTCAAATTCCTCTATCCACTAGAGATGCCGCTGCGAGAGAGGGTTCAAGTAATTGCCAAAGAGATATACGGTGCCGATGGGGTCTCCTGGACACCTGAGGCAGAAGCCAAGGCCAAAGAGATAGAGAAGAATCCTAGTATGCAGGACTTTGCAACCATGATGGTTAAAACCCATCTCTCCCTCAGCCATGATCCAACATTAAAGGGAGTGCCTATGGGTTGGATCTTGCCTGTGAGAGACGTCCTAATATTTGCCGGTGCAAAATTTCTCTGTCCCTGCGCAGGAACCATTAGCCTGATGCCTGGAACAAGTTCTGATCCCGCATTTCGAAGGGTGGATGTAGATACTGAGACTGCTCAAGTGAGAGGTCTTTTCTAAGATGTAAGCTTAACCCAGAACTAATGAAGAATAAAGAAGGAGTATAATTATGGCGGCAAAGATAATCTCCGGAAATGAGGTTGGCGAAAAGATTCGTGAAGAGTTGAAGGAGGAGATCAATAGTCTGAAAGGCAAGGGAGTGACACCAGGGTTGGCTACCGTCTTGGTGGGCGATGATCCAGCCAGCCAGGTTTATGTTCGCAATAAAGGCAGGGCTTGTGAAAAACTTGGTATCTATTCAGAACAGCATAACCTTCCCAGGGATACAGAAGAGACGAAACTACTGGAACTTATTGCCGGCCTGAATGAAGATCCTAAGATCCATGGTATCCTTGTTCAGCTTCCTCTGCCTAAGCATATAGACGAAAGCAAGGTCCTTTATGCTATTGATCCCTCCAAGGATGTCGACGGTTTTCATCCGACCAATGTGGGTCTCTTCTTCACCGAGAAGAACTTCGAGGATATGATCGGAAAACAGCTCTTTTTGCCCTGCACCCCTCATGGATGTATCGAGTTGCTCCAGCGCAGTGGGGTGGAGCTTTCTGGTAAAGATGCAGTTATCTTGGGCCGGTCTAACATTGTTGGTAAACCTGTAGCTTTACTTTTGATGGCCAATAATGCCACTGTGACCATCTGCCACTCAAGGACTAAGGATTTGGACAAGATCTGCCAGAAGGCTGATGTCCTTGTTGCCGCCATCGGCAAGCCCAAATTTGTTAAAGCGGATATGGTCAAGGAGGGGGTTGTGGTTATCGATGTGGGTATAAACCGCACCGAGGAAGGTTTGGTGGGAGATGTTGATTTTGAGGCCGTTAAAGAGAAGGCGAGTATGATCACTCCTGTCCCTGGCGGGGTAGGTCCAATGACGATTACTATGCTCTTAGCGAACACCGTCAAATCTGCTAAACGCACAGAGAAGATGATGGCATAGGGAAACAAAGGATCAATTCTAAAGGATGGGTAGAGTAATTGCTATTGCTGGTAAAGGTGGTGTGGGTAAAACAACGATTGCGGGGTTTATCATCAGGTATCTAAAAGAGAGATCCTTTGTTCCAATACTAGCAGTCGATGCAGATCCATCCACCAACTTGAATATCACCTTAGGGATGGAGGTAAATGAGACAATCGGCAGCATACGGGAGAAGGCTCGTTCTCCTGAGATAAGGGACGAGCCATTTGTTAATTACTTGGCACTTATTGATTACTTAGAGCTAATGACTAACTATGCACTGGTTGAAGGCGAGGGGATTGACTTAATAGCCATGGGAAGGGTAGAGGGAAAGGGCTGCTACTGTGCTGCAAATGCGAGCCTGCGAGACATCTTAAAGAGGCTTTCCTCAAATTATAGATATGTCGTAATAGATAATGAAGCAGGTCTGGAGCATATAAGCCGCCAGGCTGATGGTAAAGTAGATGTCATGTTCATCATCTCAGACCTCACCCAGAAGGGGCTGATGACTGTTTTTAGGATAAATAGTCTAATTAAAGAATTGGAGAATGAGGTAGAAAAGACCTTTCTTATCCTCAATAAAGTAAAAGGAGAAGTTCCTCCTTCTATCCCCCAAATAATTCACGATCAGGGTCTTACCTTGGGAGGAAGAATAATGGAGGACCCATCCTTTTTCGAATACGAATTGTCTAAAGGCTCAATATTTGACATTAAAGAAGATACTACTTCTTATCGTGATATAAGTCAGATATTGGAGAATGTAAATAAGATCTGCGGTCTTTGGTAGAGGAAGTCTGCGGTTTCTTTAGAAAAATCTCTGCTTTTTATGAGGAGCAAAGGAGAAAGGGATGATAATTATAGGAGAGAACATCCATATCTTTTCCAAGGCTATTAGTGAGGCAATCGCCGAGAGGAAAAAAGAACCAATCCAGAATCTGGCTATAAGGCAGGCTGAGGGAGGAACGGACTATATCGATCTCAATATTGGCCCGGCAAGGAAGGATCCTGAGGTAATGAAGTGGCTTGTCGAGACTGTTCAAGAGACAGTGGACCTACCTCTTTCCCTAGATACCACAAA
>DNCN01000057.1 GCA_003485015.1 bacterium | reverse complement strand
CTAATCGGGTTAAATCTTTAAAGATAAGGTCTGCCCGTTTATAGGTGGCAAAACGGCGAGCAAACCCAATGGTCAGAATCTCTGGATCAAAGATATCCTCCGCCTCTCGAATCTCGGTGAGAGAGAGACCATTCCTGACCCGTTGCCTCTTTAGGTTGGCCCGGACAACTCCAATCATTCGCCGTTTGATATCCTGACGGATTCCCCAATAGATATCATCTGGAATCTCATCCACCTTCTTCCAAAACTCTACTTCAGGAAGCTCGCTGTGCCATTCTGGACCTAGATACCGGTCGAAGAGATCAGCCATAGGCGGGGCAATCCAGCTAAAAGCATGGATGCCATCAGTGATGTAGATGATAGGATTTTCCTCCAAAGGAACACCTGACCATAAGTGTTCCCACTGTTTACTAGTCGTCTCACAATGAACAGCACTCACAGCATTGACAAAGTTTGCCAACTTAAAAGCCAACCGAGTCAGATTGAAAGCATTCGTATCCTCAAGGCCCAGGCTTATGAATTCGTTGCGGCTCAGTCCCACCTCTTGCCAGTATAGTTTGAAGTACTGATCTATCAACTCAAGGGAAAAGGTATCATGTCCTGCAAGAACAGGTGTGTGGGTTGTAAAGACTGTGGTTGCTCGAACTATTTCTAAGGCTTCATAGAAACTCAATCCCTCCTCCTTGACCATACTTCGGATACGCTCGAGCCCAACAAGGATAGGGTGCCCCTCATTCACATGCCAGACTGCTGGGTTCATCTCCATCGCCTTGAGAGCCCGCACCCCTCCCATCCCCAGGATAATCTCCTGAGAGAGGCGCATCTGGCGATCCCCAACATAGAGCTGGTAGGTAATAAGCCTATCCTTCTCCTTATTGAGCTCGGTATCGGCATCAAGTAGATAAAGGGACACCCTTCCAATATTCACCTTCCAGACATTTACATAAACATCCTGGCCGGCAACATCAATTGAGATGATCAGAGGCCTACCTTCCTTATCTATCACTCGCTGAACAGGAATCAGGTCGAAATCATTGTCGATATATTCGGCTATCTGATTTCCTTGAGCATCGATCTTTTGGGTAAAGTATCCGTGTCGGTATAGTAAACCTACAGCTACAAAGGGTAACCCTAAATCGTCTGCCGACTTACAGTGATCACCGGCAAGTACACCAAGACCCCCAGAATAGATGGGAAGTGATTCATGTACCCCATATTCAGCACAAAAGTAGGCGATAAGTTCATCTCTTCTATGGTTACCAAAGTGGTGGGTGTACCATCTGATCTGCTGTTCAGCCATATAATGGTCAAAGGCAGCTAATACCTTATTATATTGAACCAGGTATGAACGTTGATCCTTACTTGCCTCATCTAGCTTATGTTGGCTGACCTCTCTTAAAAACTCAACCGGGTTGTGTCGCACCCTTCTCCAGAGGGGATGATCCAATGAAGATAAGAGTTCTACGGCATCAGGGTTCCACGAAAACCAGAAGTTGTAGGCAATATCCTTAAGCCGTCTGATCCTTTTGGGAAGAAAGGGTTGGACATACAACTCCATCCCTTTAGCCATCATTCATCTCCTTTCTCCTAAGCTGAAAACCTTATCATCTTACCATAGACAACAGAGAGATTTCAAGAAAAATTTAGGGGGTCTTCCGGTTATGGTATTCTTCGAGGGGTCAGTCTTACTTTTCAGGGCGATAAAAAGCGGGTTGACTTTCAATTGATGATAAGATATACTGACCTAAAGGATTAAAATGAAGAGGAATCTTGATTATCTCCTTCTTGGAGCCATTCTTATAACTATTCTCTTTGGGATAATTACCCTTTATAGCGCTACCTACTCAACAGGGGCAAAGACAAGCCTTTTATGGAAGCGCCAACTTATCTGGATCGGTATTGGTTCTATAACTATGCTATTTGCCATCCTCTTCGATTACCAGACCCTGGGAAGATATGCCCATATTATATACGGTGTATCCCTTTTTCTTCTGGTCTTAGTCCTTTTAGTGGGAACAACTATACGCCACACCAAAGGCTGGTTTGTCCTGGGACCCCTCTCTTTTCAGCCGTCTGAATTGGCTAAAATCACTACCATCTTAATGCTGGCTACCTATCTTCAGAATAAGAGGGATAGGCTGAATGAACTTACCTCCCTTATTATTCCTCTTATTATCGCTGGAGCACCTATTCTTCTTATTATGAAACAACCCGATTTGGGAACAGCTACTACCTTTCTCCCCGCCTTTTTGAGTATGCTCTACGTGGCCGGTGCCAGAGAGAGATATCTAATCTCTTTCATTGCCATTGGGGCACTGGCCTTTCTTTTACCCTTTGTTCGTAGTTGGACAAAATTCAAACCAGAGGCTGTAACTCCCTTCCTTAAGATGATTCTTAAATATAGTGAAAATATAGGTTATATCCTCATCTCTTTCTTTCTCCTTCTTCTGATTGTGTTCATTCTCTGGCATCTTCTCAGGATTGTAGGAATAACCCTCTCCTTAAGGGATCTTTTGGGAGGATATACCATTGTGGTTATAGGAATACTATTCTCTTTCGTCCTAAATGTCTCTTTAAAAGACTACCAGCAGAGAAGACTCTTGGTCTTTCTCTCCCCAGATGTTGATCCTCTTGGAACAGGGTATAGTGTTATCCAGTCTAAGATTGCTATTGGCTCAGGGTGTCTTTTCGGTCGAGGGTTATTTTCAGGTACCCAGAGTCGACTTGGATTTCTGCCCGAGTGTGGGACTGACTTTATCTTTTCGACTATTAGTGAGGAATGGGGATTTATTGGGGTGCTCATTATATTCTCGCTCTTTCTGATTATCATCTCGCGGGGGTTCCATATTGCCAACACTTCTCGAGAGATATTTGGTACCTTATTAGCAGTAGGAATCACCACCACCATTGCTGCCCAGGTTTTACTCAATGTGGGAATGACTGCGGGGATATTGCCTGTAGTAGGAATTCCCTTGCCCTTGATAAGCTATGGGGGTTCTTCCCTAGTCATCACTATGACCGCCTTGGGTGTCCTTCTCAATATTCGCTTACGTCAATTCTTGGCCTAATAATAATTAGTGATCTATTTATGAATAGAGGCTCAAAGATAGATAGGATTCTTCCCTTAGTCTCAAAACCTGTACGATACCTAGGAAATGAAATCAATAGCATCCATAAGAACCATAGGGATTGTAAGGTAAAAGTAGCTCTGGCCTTTCCTGACATCTATGAGATCGGGATGAGCCATCTAGGGCTGAAGATCCTCTATAAGATACTCAATGATCTTCCCGAAGTAGTAGCCGAGAGGGTCTATGCACCAGGTAATGATCTGGCAAGCCTCTTAGAACAAGAGGGGCTGGACCTCTTCAGTTTAGAAGGAAGAATACCTCTTCGGAATTTTGATATTATCGGTTTTACCTTGCAACATGAACTGAGCTATACCAATCTCCTTTGGATGCTCAAACTGGCTGGTATCCCCCTTCGAGCAAGAGATCGGAGCAATGATAACCCCATAATCATTGCTGGTGGACCTTGTATGGCCAATCCCGAACCCTTAAGTGAATTCATCGATCTCTTCTGTATTGGGGACGGAGAAAAATTCGTTGTAGATCTCATTTACTCTTTCCTTGAAAATAGAGACAAAGAGAGAAGAGAGCTCTTATTGGCATTGGCCCAAAATGAAGGGGCATATGTCCCTTCGCTTTATGAAGCTTCTTATGACCAACGAGGGAGATTTAAGGCCCTCGTCTCCAAAAATAAGAAAGCCCCCTACCCTATCCAACGCTCTTTTGGAGAAGAGCTTGATCTCCTAACTTTTCCCACCCAACAGATCGTCCCTTTTATGGAGATTATCCATGATCGGGCTGCCATAGAGGTCCAGCGTGGTTGTACCCAAGGATGCCGATTTTGTCAGGCAGGAATAATCTCTCGGCCAGTAAGGACCCGTTCTATAGCCTGTCTCAAGAAGCAGATAAAGGATGTTGTGATCAAGACAGGCTATGAAGAAGTTTCTTTGTGCAGTCTCTCGATAACCGACTACGGCGGGCTCAATGAGATGATCTCTTGGTTCATAAGTGAGTTTGGAGAAAAGAAGATTGCTATCTCTCTACCTTCATTGAAGGTAGACTCTTTGGTTTCCCATCTGGCCAGTATGTTCTCAAGGATCAAAAAGACTGGGCTAACCCTTGCCCCAGAGGCAGGGACGGCTAGGCTCAGAAGAGTAATCAACAAGAGGTTCAATGAAGAAGACTTATTAGTAACAGTTTCAGCCTGTTTTGAAGCAAGTTGGAATGCAGTGAAACTCTACTTTATGATCGGTCTTCCAACTGAGACTCAAAAGGATATAGAGGGAATAGTGGAATTGGTCTCTCGATTGAAACCCGTTGTTAGCCGAAGAAAGAGAGTAAAGGTGGGTATCTCTCCCTTTGTTCCCAAACCCCATACCCCATTCCAGTGGGAAGGTCAAGTGGATCTGGAAGGGCTTAGGGAGAGGATGGCATATCTAAAGGGAAGATTTCGAGGATTGGGTTGGGTAGATCTAAGCTGGCATCAGATAGAGGCAAGTTTTCTTGAAGCCGTCTTTGCTCGAGGGGATCGGAGATTGGGAGAGGTTCTCATAGCAGCCGTGGAGTTAGGGTGCCGGTTCGACTCTTGGACAGATGAGCTTAGGTTTGATCTCTGGAGAGAGGCATTTAAGAGGGTGGGTCTTGACCCTTGTTTCTATGCTAATCGAAAGCTATCCTTTGAAGATCCACTTCCTTGGGATCACATCAATGTAGGTGTAAAGAAAGAGTATCTCATCCGCGAATACCAACGAGCCTATCAGGAAGAGACAACACCCGACTGTAGAGATGATAAGTGTAAAGGTTGTGGGGCATGCCCTGCTGAGGGCAAGAAACAAAAAAAAGGAGGAAAAGAGAAGGCAGATGAGAGTGTTATTCGTATACCTTCAAAATCTCAGAGGAGGATCCAAGCAGGCCAAAGGTTTCGGGTAAGGATTGAATTTCTCAAGGGTTGCGAGGTAGCGTATCTCTCCCATCTCAATATGATGGCTACCTTCAATCGTGCCTTAAGGCGAACCTCTATCCCCATTGCCTTCTCTCAGGGTTATAGTCCTCATCCAAGACTCTCCTTTGGCCCAGCGCTTAAGGTAGGGATAACAAGTCGGTGTGAGTATGCCGATATCGAGCTCTCTTCTTTAATGAATCTTGAGCTTTTAAAGAGCGAACTCAATCGAAGCCTCCCCTTGGGTATTGTTGTTCAAAAAGTAGCTCTTATTCTACCTAACGCAAGGTCACTCTCCTCAATCATCAATCTTAATACCTATGAGGTAGAGGTAGAATCTAAGGAGAGTCCGGTTAATATCGATGAGGGGATAAGAAGGTTTCTAGAAGAGGAGTACTTCTGGATCCAGCGAAACGGCAAGAAGGTCGACCTAAGAGGGGCAGTATACGATATCCGTTTACTCCGGGGCATAGAAGGAAAGCACAAGCTTGAGATTGCTCTCTGGGTATCCCCAGGTGGAGGAAGGCTTGAGGAAGTAATCAAGACCCTCCTACCCTCTTCTCAGATACTGAATATTGAGCGGACTGGCCAGTATCATTTAAAGGAAAAAGAGTTTATTTCGCCCATGGAGATTAAGATCTAAGGAACTTGATAGATCCAAATTAGGTTATAAAATATAATAACCATAGAGGAGATCCTCTTTGATCCTAGGACCCAAATAATGGGTTTGGTTTATATGTAAGATCTAAAGGTACCAAAAAAGATAGAGTCACATTCCACGAAGTGAAATGTTTTCTTGCCAGAATAGAATTTTTATGGTATTATTTATTTAGGATGATTTTAGGAAATGAAATTGTCTTTACTCAAGCGGTACAATTTAATCAAATAAGAAATTTACACCCTAAAAAAATTACACGAGGAGGCAAAAACAATGAATGTCCATGAACTACTTAAAATAATGGTAGAGAAGGATGCATCTGACTTACATGTGAAGGTAGGCTCACCGCCTACGTTAAGAATAGGCGGAAACCTATGGCCAATAGAGGGATATTCTGCACTCACTCCTGATGATACAAAAACAACAGTAGATTTTATTACTACTGATGAGCAAAGAAAAAGATTTGAAGAGGACATAGAGTTAGATATAGCATATTTCATCGACGGAATAGGTCGATTTCGAGTCAATATCTTTCAGCAACAACGTAGTTATGGAATCGTATTTCGGCATATCCCTCTTAAGATTAGAAGTTTTGAGGAATTGCTCCTACCTACTCAAGTGCTAGAGTCATTATCTAATCTAAAAAGTGGATTAGTGGTTGTTACAGGCCCTACCGGCAGTGGTAAATCTACTACTCTAGCCGCTATAATCCAAAATATTAATTTAACTCAACGCAGACATGTGGTAACGATTGAAGACCCCGTAGAGTACGTCTTTCAGGATAAAATGGCGATTATCAACCAACGTGAATTGGGCGTAGATACCAAATCATTCAGTGCTGCCCTAAGACGGGTATTACGACAGGATCCTGATGTAATCATGGTAGGTGAAATGCGTGATGTAGAAACAATGAGTTTGACCCTTTCAGCAGCTGAAACAGGACACTTGGTATTGGCTACAATGCATACCAACGGTGCCATATTAGCCATTGACCGCATCATTGACTCTTTTCCCTCGGGACAGCAACCTCAAATTCGAACGCAATTATCACTCATTTTAGAAGGAGTCATCTCTCAAGTTCTAATTCCAAGGACTGATGAAGCAGGCAGGGTTGTAGCTGTTGAGATTCTTATGGGCTCACCTGCTATTAGAAACTTGATTCGGGAAGGAAAGACACACCAGATGGCTACACTTATGCATACAGGTGCTCAATTTGGTATGCAAACATTAGAACAGGCAATGAAAGTGTTATATCAAAAGAGACTGGTGACCTTTGAGAATGCCCTTGCTTGTGCACATGATGCCGAAACCTTTAAAAAGTTAGTAGGACGAGCAGAATAGGAATGGAATAAGTGGTGTCCCGTTTCTCACACCCCTCTTCTTGATGTACCTTCTAGAAAACTCCACTTTTTATCTCCAACTAAGATAAGTCCTAAAGCCCCCTCGGGCCCTTTTGTCTTCTTCTTTAATTGCTCTACATAGATAGATGAACGATTCAGGTGATCAGTAGACCACAAAAGTCAACTCAATTTTGCGATGGGCAATTAGAGATAGAGTCACTTCTTTTCTAATCAGAGGTTAAAAGAGTCTCTCTGTATCTTAGTGGAGAAATTAGAGAAAGATGTTAGATGATGCAGAAGAGAGTGAGTGCCCTGCTACATGTACTTTCTACTTTTCTAGAATTGTCAATACATTTGAATCCTGAGATTTTATCCTGTTCAAAAGATAAGGTGAAAAGTCTAGAAAGGAGTGAAATTCCTTGACAGAAAATTCTTCTTCTGGTATAATTAATTGTGTCATATGAAGTTAGTTTTTGCCCTATTTTCGAGTATAAAGGAGGTAAATTAGAATGGCTCATAAGAAGGGTATGGGTTCTAGCCGGAATGGCCGTGACTCTACTTCCCAACGTTTGGGTGTCAAGAGATTCTCTGGTCAGTTCGTTAAGGGTGGGAGTATCCTTGTCCGTCAGCGGGGAACAAAATTCTTCCCAGGTGAGAATGTCGGCCGAGGAAAGGATGATACCCTCTTTGCCAAACTGAGTGGTTATGTGAAATTTAGCCACCATAATGGAAAGAAAGAGGTAAGTATTATCCCTGCCCTCTCCACTTAAAAAGAAGAGACTAAGCAAAAGAGACCTTGCCACGGAGAGATCACCTCTGTGGCTAAAATTTTAAAGAGATGTTCGTTGACGAACTTGAGATCAAGATTCAAGCTGGAAAAGGGGGAGATGGCGCAGTCAGTCTCCACCATGAGAAGTATCGGCCCCGAGGAGGTCCAGATGGGGGTGATGGTGGTCGAGGGGGAGATGTTATCTTCGAGGTAGACCCCTCTTTAAATACCCTTTCACATCTTGCTAAAGGCGGGCAAATCTTTAAAGCTGAAGATGGTAAAAAGGGAGGTAAGAATAATTGTACGGGTCAGGACGGAAGACCTCTTATCATTAAGGTTCCCCTGGGAACTGAAGTTATTGATTTTAATGAGAATGTTAAGATAGCCGATCTTGTCTTGGCAGAAGCATCAGTCATTGCTGCTTGCGGTGCTCCAGGGGGAAAAGGCAACGCCCGATTTGCTACCCCTACCAATCAGACACCAAGGAAGGCTGAGAAGGGTAAGACCACAGAGCCAAAGAGGATCCTTCTAAGGTTTAAGTTGGTGGCTGATATTGGTCTTGTAGGCTATCCCAATACAGGCAAATCTACTCTCCTTGCCCAGCTTACATTTGCTAAGCCAAAGATCGCCGATTACCCCTTCACCACCCTAAATCCAAATCTTGGAATTATGCAGACGGATGAATTTTCATCCTATACCCTAATTGATCTGCCAGCCATAATTGAAGGGGCTCATCAAGGGCATGGTTTAGGAAATAGATTCCTCCAACATCTTGAGCGGGCAAAAATCTTGATTCATCTCTTGGATGCCACTCAAGATCCACCTGCCCAATTCGACCTCCTCAATAAGGAGTTATCCCTTTATCATAATTCATTGGATAGATTGCCTCAGTTGGTGGTTGCCAATAAGATAGATCTTGTAGAAGATCAAGAGAGGCTTGATGAGATAAGAGACTCGCTGGGTTTGCGTGGTTATGAGAGTATATTTGTCTCCGCCCTCAAAGGGAGAGGCCTTGATGAGCTGAAAGAGAGAATAGCTAAGACCTTAAACAAGGAACAGGGCTAAAAGACCTTTTAGCGACCTGATATTATGAAAGATTCAAAGACAATAAATCTTAAGGACCTTAAACGGATAGTGGTCAAGGTGGGAACAAGTATCTTGACCGATTCACGAGGGATCCTTGAAGTCTCACACATCTCAGATATAGTGGAAGATCTCTTCCGGCTCCGTCGATTTGGCCTCGAGGTTGTTCTGGTTACCTCAGGTGCTATCGGTGCTGGAGTGGAGAGATTAAAGTTGAAGAGACGGCCCCAAAAGATATCCTTGAAACAGGCAGCCGCTGCCTGTGGCCAATCAAGACTGATGCATATCTACGAAGACCTCTTCTTCAAGCATTCCCAAGAGGTGGCCCAGGTGCTCTTGACCCACAGGGACCTCTCTGAACGCAAGAGTCATCTTAATGCCCGGGAAACACTCTTGGTCTTACTTCAACACGGAATCATCCCCATCATCAATGAGAATGACACCGTGGCCTTTGAAGAGATAAAGTTTGGCGATAACGATACTTTAGCCGCCTTAGTGACCAACCTCTTAGAGGCAGATCTGCTTATCATCCTTACTGATATCGACGGTCTTTATGAAGAACATTCAAATAGAGAGGCAAAAGGTAGACTGATTGAGGTGATTGAAGAGGTTACTGATAAGATCCTGAACTTGGCTGGAAGTAAAAGTGGGGAATTATCCATAGGCGGGATGCTAGCCAAGGTCCAGGCGGCCCAAATGGCGACCAAGGGTGGAGCTTACGTAATCATTGCCAACGGTATGAAGCCAGGGATATTAACCCAAATCTTTGCTGGAGAGAAGGTGGGAACCCTCTTCCTCCCCCAGATCGATAGGACCTCAAGACGCAAGTGCTGGATTGGCTTCAACCTGAAACCGAGTGGCCAGCTCATCATCGATGATGGGGCCAAAGAAGCCATATTAAAACAGGGGAAGAGTCTTCTGTCCTCTGGGATTAGAGAAATAAAGGGAGATTTCGAGCGGGGAGAGGCAGTGGCAGTTTTGGACCTTGATGGTCGGGAATTGGCCCGGGGGCTGACCAATTATTCACAGACAGAGCTTGATAAGATAAGGGGGAAGCATTCAAGCGAGATAGAGGGGATATTGGGCTATAAATACGATGATGAAGCCATTCACCGGGACAATTTAGTCCTTTTATAAAGGAGGAGAGAAGAATGTCTATTCAGGAAGAGATCTTGAAACTTGCCCGTGAGGTCAAAGAGGCTTCAAGGTATTTATCCAAATGTTCAAGTAAACTAAAAGATGAAGTTTTATTAGCTATGTCTAAAAAAATCAAGGAGAAGAAAGATCTGCTTCTCGAAGCAAACCAGAAAGATATTGCTTCAGCCGAAGAGGAGAACCTTCCACCAGCCCTGATTGATCGGCTCCTCCTAAATGATAAAAGAATAGATAGTATGGCCGATGGCCTTAAAGATGTAGCTCAACTCAAAGACCCAGTAGGAGAGGTAGTTGGTATGTGGCGTCGTCCCAATGGCCTCCAAATTGGCCAAATAAGGGTCCCTCTGGGGGTGGTGGGCATCATCTATGAGTCAAGACCAAATGTTACGGCCGATGCAACTGGACTCTGCCTGAAGAGTGGCAATGCCATTATCTTGCGAGGAGGAAGAGAGGCCATTAACTCCAATAAGGCCATCGCCTCACTCTTACAGGAGGCCCTCAAAAGACATGACCTTCCTGAACCTCTCATTACCCTGATTGAGTCCACAGACCGAGCCTGGGTTCAGGAGCTAGTCAAACTGAATGGGTATATCGATGTGGTCATCCTTCGGGGGGGAAAGGCCCTTCTGAATGTTATTGGCCAGGAGTCCAAGGTGCCCATTATTGCACATGGTGAAGGAAATTGCCACACCTATATCGATAAAGGTGCTGATATAGATATGGCAGTAAAGATAGCCTTCAATGCCAAGGTTCAGCGGCCTGGGGTCTGCAATGCTATGGAAACTTTGCTTGTTCATAAGGAGAGAGCTGAAGAGTTCTTGCCTATAATTGCTAAAAAATTAAAAGAGGCCCAGGTTGAGATCCGTGGTTGCCCAAGGACAAGGGAGATCATCACTGATATAGATGAGGCCATTGAGGAGGACTGGTACAAAGAGTATCTCGACCTTATTCTGGCAGTTAAGGTGGTAGGTAGTCTCGATGAGGCAATAGATCATATCAATAGATATGGTTCTTCGCACTCCGAGGCAATTGTTACCTCCTCCTATCAGAATTCAAGACGTTTCTTAGAAGAAGTTGATGCCGCTGCGATCTATGTCAACGCCTCAACCCGTTTTACTGATGGCGGTGAGTTTGGTTTGGGGGCAGAGATTGGAATTTCTACCCAGAAGCTCCACGCCCGGGGACCAATGGGCCTCAGAGAGCTTACAACCACCAAGTTCATTATCTTAGGGGATGGCCAGATTAGAGAGTGAACTCCAAAATCGAAGATCAAAGGATAGAAGATCGAATCGGTATTATGGGGGGTACTTTCAATCCCATTCACCTTGGTCATTTAGTGGTCGCTAACGAGGTTCAGGAAGAGTTCAAATTGAAGAAGGTCATCTTCGTCCCTACCGGAATACCCCCACATAAAGAGGACAGGGATATTGCCAAAGCCGAACACCGCTATACCTTGGTCAATCTTGCTATAGCCACAAACCCAAATTTTGCCGTCTCAGATATCGAGATTAAACGAGAGGGTAAATCTTTTACCCTGGATACCATTAAGGAATTCAAAAAGATCTATGAAGGGGCAGATATCTACTTTATTGCGGGCACGGATGCCTTTATCGAAGTCAGCACCTGGAAGAATATTGACGAACTTCCCAGCTTATGCAAATTCATCACTGTCTCAAGACCAGGCTACTCATTCCAGATTGAGGAGAGATTCAAGCCGCATACCTATCTCTTCGAGGTGACAGATTTAGCTATCTCCTCAACAGAGATTCGCAGAAGGATCAAAGAGGGAAGATCGATCAAGTATCTGGTACCCCAGAGTGTAGAGGAGTATATTTACAAACATGGATTGTACAGATAGAAGGAAGGTAGAAGATGGAGATCCAAGACATTAGAGAAAGATTACACAGAATCCTCTCCCCTTTTAGATACCGCCATTCTCTAGCTACCCAAAAGGTAGCAGTTGACCTTGCCCATTACTACAATCTTGATACTGCCCGGGCAAGTCTAGCGGCGTTTCTTCACGATTGCGGTAAAGGGTTCTCCACTCGAGAGGCAGAGAGTTATATTGAGAAATATGGGGTCAGGTTAGATGCAATTGAGAAAGAAGAACCTGAACTCTGGCATGGACCAATAGGTGAAGAGATGGCCAAGCATGAGTTCGGCATTAAGGATTCTGTGGTTTTGAGGGCTATTCGCATCCACTCAACGGCGGAGGGCCGAATGTCAACCATAGCGAAAATTGTCTACATTGCCGATTACCTAGAACCCAATCGTCATCTTAAAGGAAAGGGGCAGATCATCAAGTTTGCCTTCAAAGACCTCGATTTGGCCTGTCTCTATGTCTTAAACCATAAACTTTCATATATCTTACATAAGAAGGTCTTTGTTCACCCCAGAAGTATTGAGGCAAGAAATAACCTTCTTAAAACAATTCGTCCTTTAAAAGAGAACCTATGAAGAAGATCCCTATTTTAAAGAGGCTGATTAAAAAGGGAGACTCCATTATCCCAAGAATAGTAAAGGAAAAGATCCCTCTCTATAAGAGAGAACGGATAGAGAAGTGGGTTAATCTCCTTCAAAGAGAGATAAGGAGACCTTCAAGGATTATCGCTCTAATAATAGGCTTGATCCTTATATACCTAGTCTTTAGCATAGGGAGCTCAAGAGTGAATCGACTGGCTATTCAGGGGAAAGAGGTGAATATACTACTATTGGGTACTGATAGCACTGGCACAAAAGGTTGTACGGACACTATCTTCTTAATAAGTTATCAACCAAAAACTCAACATCTTAGAATCCTCTCTATCCCAAGAGATACCCTGGTAACTGTTTTCTATCAAGGAAAGAAGCGGCTTGATAAGATCAACCATGTCTATTCGAGAGGTGGGATTAAGTTGCTCTTAAACCTCCTTGAGAAATCATTAAAAGAAGATATCTCCTTTTATGCTATCGTAGATTATGCTGGTTTTCGAAACATGGTCGATATTGTTGGGGGAATTGAGGTCTATGTCTCTAAGCATATGAAGTATACCGATCGGGCTGGCGGACTATACATTAATATTCCCCCAGGGCTTCAAAAGTTAGATGGTGAGAAAGTGCTCCAGTATGTCCGTTATAGGTCAAATATGGGAGACATAGGGAGGATTGAACGTCAACAAGAGATAATTAAACTCTTCATTGAGAAATTAACCCAATCTGATAATCAAATTCTTACTTCATCCAAGGTGCTCAGAGAGTTAAAGGAACATATCTTGACAAACCTCTCTCTATCTGATATAGTAAGTTTAGCTTTGCATTTAAAGAAACTCGATCTTCAAAAAATCTCGATATTGAAGGCCCAGGGTGAACCCTATTGGGTAAAAGGACGTGCCTATTGGCAGATGGATTGGGATCAGATAAGAGCTCAGTGGCAGCCTTTACCCCAAAGTGAAACACTTGTAACTTCTCCTGAAGAAATAATAAAGGTCCGTATCCTAAACGGGTGCGGAAAGAGGGGGGCAAGTAAAGCCCTTCAACATTGGCTTAGGAAGGACAAAAATATCGATGTCTTAGAAATAGGTCGTGCTGACCGATTTACCTATGAAGAGACCCTCATTCTGGATCAGGTTGGCAAAAAAGAGAATGCCTCCTATGTGAAAAGGGTTCTTGGTTTCGGTCGGGTATATGAAAAGATCGACCCAGAAGTCCTAGTGGATGTAACTATAATTATTGGGAAAGATTTTCTTGACCAGAAGAAGAGAGGAGGGATGTGGGACCCAAGCAGATAGCCCTTTGGGCCAAAGAAGCTGCTCTCACAAAGAAGGCCAATGACGCTGTCATTCTAGAAATGAAAGGCCTCTCCCCTATAATTGACTATTTTGTCATCGTCAGTGGTAACTCAAGTGTTCATCTGCAGGCTATTGCCGATGCCGTAAAAGAGCGGATGAATGCCGAAGGGATAAAGATAAATCATATTGAGGGTTATCAACAGGCCCGGTGGGCACTCCTTGATTATGGGGAGGTGGTTGTTCACATCTTCCATGAACCTGTAAGGAGGTTTTATGACTTAGAGAACCTCTGGGGTGATGCCAAGGTAATTAAATGAATCAGAAGGGGGCATAGCTCAGTTGGGAGAGCGCTTGTCTGGCAGACAAGAGGTCGGGGGTTCGAATCCCCCTGCCTCCACTATCTGTCAATTTGTTTTATATTCTCCATATCAAATACTTCCTTGAAGTTATAGCCGTCTTTAAAATCTTCAATAGAGTCCTCTTCTGTTTTGCTCAAAAGGCCAGCTTCCACCATATTGAAGACGATATTCCCGAAATCTTCAGTAGACTTAACCCCCCAATATTCAAGAACTGTCCGGGCCATTACGCCATACTCCTCTAAAATATATTCCCCTATTCCCTCAAGGAGTTCTTGTCCGGTAACATGTCTTACCTCCCCTATCTTGGCCTGGGTGTAACCTAATGCAGATAAGACAAACCCGTAAACTCCTCGATTATATCGAGGGTCCTTAAGAATAATCTCCTCCACAGCTTGACTGAACCCCTTCTCATCCTTCACCCTCAAAACCCCTTTCTATAATAAGTTTTTGTATCCGATTAGGAGAAATCTCCATGTTTGTAACTTTGAGTAATTCACGAATTTCCTTGACAGTCAAACAATTTT
>DNCN01000102.1 GCA_003485015.1 bacterium | reverse complement strand
AAACAAAAGGGATTGAAGACCGTGTTTCATACAAATGGAACACTCTCGCCCCAAGCCCTGCGAAAGCTTCTTAAATACATAGATGCAGTTACCGGGTGAGACCTTAGAAAAAGCAGCCGAGATTGCTGAAAGTGTAGGTTTAAAGTATGTTTATATTGGTAATCTCCCCGGCCACAAGAAGAATAGTACCTATTGTCCGGGCTGCAAAAAGAGGTTGATTCAGCGGATTCATTCCACAGCCTTAAGTAATAAGATAAAAAAGGGGAGATGTCCTTTTTGTGGATATGAAATTAAGGGCATCTGGAATTAATGCGTAAGATTATTAAGATCCTTTCTTTTATAATCTCTTTTATAATCTTAACTCTACAGCCTAAGATCCTTTCTTTTATAATCTTAACTCCACTTATCATTAATCTCTTAAGATTTTGCCCCTATCATTTACCCTTCTTCTATTGCACACTTTGCTATGTCCGGTGCATCCAGGGAAGATTCCGCTGGTGGATAATACTTGGGATACTCCTATTGAATATAAGAGGGAAGCTCTTCTGTCGTTTACTCTGTCCCTGCGGAACAGTCCAAGATAGTCTAAGTTGCCTGAAGACAAGGAAATTCGGAATACCTCCCCGCATAAAGATCCTAAGGGTAGTCTTTACCTTGGGAGTAATCCTTGGGGTGTTATTCATTGATAAGCTTTTAGCCCTGCTTGTATATGCAAAGCCGCTCTTGTGCTTTGTGGGTTTAATAATACTGAGTTCTTTATTTATCCCTCGCCTCTGGTGCCAGCTATTCTGCCCCTTGGGCGCATTGAGTGATGGTTTACGTAGCATTCTACATGTTTTAAAGTTGCAAAACAAATCCTCCTTGAGGTAGGTTGTTATGGTTAAAACCAAGATAATCTGTACAATCGGACCTTCTTGTAGTAGCCTTACAGTCTTGCGGAATATGATGCTTGCGGGTATGGATGTAGTAAGATTAAACTTCTCTCACGCCAGCCATGTAGAGCACGAAAAAAGGATAAGATCAATCAGGCAATTGAATAAAAAATACAGACGTCGTATCAGGATATTACAGGACCTGGAGGGTTACCGCATAAGGATAGGCAGATTCAAAGATAAAGAAGCAATCGAATTGAAGAAGAGACAGACTTTAATCTTAACCAATGAAGATGTAATGGGTGAGGGTAATATTGTGCCTTTTGATTATGGAGAGGATTTGAGGGTTATACCGCTTGGCAGTCACGTATACATAGATGACGGCAACATCAATCTAAAGGTAAAAAGGGCAACAAAGAGATATCTTGAGGCCGAAGTGGTCATTCCCGGTGTCTTAAAAGAGCATAAAGGAGTTAATATGCCCGAGGCCAATCTTAAATTTTTAGGCCTAAAGCCCAAGGATAGAATGGATATTGAATTCGGCATAGAGAACAAGATTGATTATATTGCCCAGTCATTTGTAAGGAGTAAAGAGGACATTCTTTTAATAAGGGAGGTAATCGGTCAGCGACTGCCCAATTGTAAGATTATTGCCAAGATCGAGAATCGCGAGGGAATTAATAATATCGACGAGATACTTGAGGTATCAGATGGGATCATGATTGCCCGGGGTGATATGGATGTATCTATTCCCATATATGAGGTTCCCATGGTCCAGAAAGAGATAATTAAGAAGGTTAATAAGGCAAAGAAATTTGTTATCACCGCCACCCAGATGCTTGAGAGTATGACGGAAAATTTAAGGCCTACGCGGGCTGAGGTTACCGACGTGGCCAATGCAGTACTGGATGGCTCGGACTATTTGATGCTCTCCGCAGAGACGGCTGTGGGTAAATATCCAGTTGAGGCGGTAAGGATGATGAATGAGATAATTAAATTTACGGAAGGCAAAGCCTCCGAAGTAAAGTTAACAAGCTAAATATTTTCCAATCTGCATGATTATCCCCAGAACCTCAATATTCACGATAAAAACTTCTCTTTCCAGAATACTATCCTTGTTATTCTTACCTGAACAAATCCTTTGGAGCACCCGTTCCTTCTCTGTGCTCACCCCTATTTACCGAAAAAAGCCATAATTTCTCTTAATAGCTGGTGGAAGAACTCAACGGCTTCTATGTTTTTTCTATCCACACTCCAAAGATATACTGCGTTTCCCATACAGGCCAGTCCATAGTAAGCTAATAACACAAACTGCCCAATAGCAACATAGCCAGTGGCAAACTGCCCAAGTCCAAATATTACACCGAGGGCAAATTGAGCCACTACTGTTAGCCCAAGGATAACTTGACCAAAACCAAAGAGCAAGCCAATGCCAATTTGGGCAATGGTAATAACACCAAAAGCAAACTGGCCAATAGCGATGATTCCTTTGGCTACCTTAGGCCTTAACCGCCATCTTCCCTCCTCTAAGCCTATAGTCCAACCGATAGCAATATGGATAAGAGGAAGGCCAAATAAAGTGGTTTTAGACTTCCATTCAAATCCCCGAAAAAATGGGAAGTGCCGATATAGGAACTTTTTTCCTTCTCCTCTTTCTCCTTTTTCTTCTGAGGGGAAGAAGGTATTATCCCATGGGAGTTTCTTTAATTCCTCTCTTATTTCTGGGGGGATATACTTTTCCCACCCTGAGAGGAATTTTTTCAAATCCTCTTTCTTTCCTGTAGGAAAAGGACAGCCACAATGTGGGCAACTTATTGCCTCTGCACTAACCTCTTTCCTACATTCACGACACTGTCTCAGCGCCACCTTTCTCACCTTCACCATGATATTGTTATGGCGAGCAACTAATGATAAAAAACGTTATTTCATAGTCAAGTCTTTAAATCTTAATACATCTTCAAGCATTGTGGAGTTATTAAACATAACGTATTTATTGATTTATCGCAAAAAACAAAGACCAGCTTTAGGTCTTCCTGTAAAAGCCGGTGATTAGCGCATAAGATCTAATTCTTTACCCCGTAACTTTCAAATTGGTCTTCTGAGTTATAGCGTAAAAGAATTTTTTTCATAAATCTTCTGGTCAATCCATAGTTATTGTAATTTGAGATGGCGATAGTAACTTGAGAAACCATGATCTGTCACACTTCCCTAAAGATTTATCTTTTATCAAGGCCTATAAAGATCCTAAAAGATTTACGGAAAGAGTGCTTTGGTGATCTCGGCCACCCTTCTTCCTAATGCCTTTGCTGCTTTTAAATCCTCATCATCAGGGCCCCTACACATGCTACGCCATAATGGCCACCCACGCTGATAGGATCACCCACTATTATCATTCCACAGATAAGCATGGCCTGAATAATAGAAAATATAGTTGTCTCTTTTCCACCACTTGGATGGCCTGAACTTGTAAAGGCTGCCCCTACCTTACCTTCTAATCTCCCTCGAATTCCCACGAACCTTTCGAATATCTCCTTTAATTCCGAGGACATACCCCCAAAATAGACAGGAGAACCCGCGATGATCCCATTGGAGGTAATTAGATCGTCGCTGGTAACCTCTTTTGCCTTCTTCAGAACAGATTCTATTCCGCTGGCCTCCTCTGCTCCAGAAGCACAAGCCTCAGCTAACCTCATGGTGTTGCCGCCCATAGATGAATAGACAACTAGCACCTTCGCCATCTCTATCCCCCCTCCAATTACATTTATACCCCTCTCCAATGTGGAGAAAGACTCCTTTTTTATATCATTGCCCCAAAGCGTCTTTTCTCTGCTAAGGAATTTAAGGAACGTTGTTGAGTTTATTGACTTGTTTAAGTATCCCCCCAATTGTTCCTCCGTTTTCCCT
>DNCN01000119.1 GCA_003485015.1 bacterium | reverse complement strand
CCTTGGCCATAAAATCTCTGGCCCGGTCGTATTCTACCTGGGCACGTTGATTGGCCTGATAATCGTACTCCCGGACGCCCGAATCTGAAACTCCTGGTAATCCAATTAAAAGTAATGCTAAAAGAACAATCATTCTTCTTTTCATAAGTCTTTTGCCTCCAATCTTTCTCTTCTTCCCAGGACACTCAATGGGAGCCCAAAGAGGTTGATGAAGCCTTGAGCATCCTTCTGATCATAAACCCGATCCTCTTCAAAGGTAGCTAGATCCTGCCTATAAAGTGAATAGGGGGAGTTTCGACCAACAATGATACAGTTTCCTTTATACAGTTTCAGACGGACAGACCCTGTCACCTTCTTTTGGGTCACATCTACAAAGGCATCGAAGGCCAGGCGTAGCGGCGAATACCAGAGTCCATTATAGATCAATTCGGCATACTTCGGTGAAATAAGCTCTTTGTAGTGAAGGGTCTCTCGATCTAGGGTTAGAGACTCAAGTTCTTTATGAGCAAGATAGAGGAGTGTTCCCCCTGGCGTTTCATATACCCCTCGTGACTTCATCCCCACAAGTCTATTCTCAACCAGATCTACTCGACCAATACCGTTTCTGCCCGCAATTAGGTTGAGGTGTCTTATTAACTCAACCGGAGAGAGCTCTTCATCGTTGACCTTTTTGGGGATACCTTCTTCAAGGGAGATCTCCACACAACTCGGTTCATCTGGTGCCTTCTCGGGCGAAACACTCATAAGGAACATATTTTCGTCCGGAGAGGCAGTAGGATCTTCCAAGATGCCCCCTTCATAACTTGTGTGCCAAAGATTCTGATCGATCGAATATGGCTTCTCTTCACTCAAGCCAATCTCAATACCATGCTCTTTGGCATAGGCAATCTCGTCTTGTCGAGATCTTAAATTCCACTCTCGCCAAGGGGCAACTATCTTGAGCTCTGGCGCCAGGACCTTGAAGGTGAGTTCAAACCTGACCTGATCGTTGCCTTTGCCTGTAGCACCATGGGCCAAGGCACTAGCATCATTCTCCCAAGCTATCTCAACCAATCGTTTGGCGATCAAAGGCCTAGCCAAAGCTGTACCGAGAAGATACTTAGACTCATAGAGGGCATTAGCCTTCAAGGCGGGGTAGATAAAGTCACAGACAAATTCTTCCCTTAAATCCTCCACGTATACCTTACTTGCGCCAGTCTTATATGCCCGCGACTCAAGCTGAGACCAGTCTTCTTCTTGACCAAGGTCAGCAATCATGGCAATGACCTCAGCCTGGTAGTTTTCCTTAAGCCACCGGATAATCACTGAGGTATCGAGCCCTCCAGAATAAGCGAGAGCAATCCGTTCGATTTTAGACATACTAACTAATACCCCTTACCACCAACGAAAGGCTTGACTTTTAAGGCTGGGTAATTTATAATATTCTTTAAAAGTGGGGGCGTAGCTCAGTTGGGAGAGCGCATCCTTCGCACGGATGAGGTCACCGGTTCGAATCCGGCCGCCTCCACCATATCCACTACCTTCTTGAGGATGAGGCGGGCCACCTCATCTTTGGAGAGCTGAGGAAGCTTCTCTATCGCTTCCTCTTTGCTGATAATGGTTACAATATTGGTATCAACCTCAAAACCAGCCCCTTCCTCAGAGATCCTGTTGGCCACAATCATATCCAGATTCTTCTCCTTGAGCTTCAAAGAGGCATTGGCAATCAGATCTTCTACCTCAGCTGCAAAGCCCACCAGTATCTTTGATCCCTTATCTTTTCCTATCTCTTTAAGGATATCTGGGTTTGGGGTAAGCTCTACCACAAGCCCTTTCTCCTCCTTTTTAATCTTTCCTCGATGTGCTTTGCTGGGATGAAAATCGGCCACAGCTGCAGCGAAGATACCGATATCCACCTCCTTGAATCTCTCTTTGACAGCCTCATACATCTCCAAGGCAGTCCGAATCTGGATGAATTCTACCCCCAAAGGAGGTTTAAGAAGGGTTGGTCCGCTGATCAAGATTACCTTCCCCCCCATCTCGTAAGCCGCCCGGGCAAGGGCAAATCCCATCTTAGCAGATGATCTATTCGCGATGTAGCGGACTTCATCGATCGGCTCCTGCGTTGGGCCAGCCGTAACCAGAATCCTCTTGCCTGATAGATCTTTTCTCCTTTTAAGAGCGGTCTTTACTGCTTCAATTATCTTCGAGATAGAGGCTAGACGACCCATGCCCTTTTTACCACAAGAGAGTTCCCCATACTCGGGTTCAATAAATTCGACACCGTAACGGGCAAGTTTTTCCATATTCTCCTTGAAGATAGAGTTATAGTACATCTTCTCATTCATAGCCGGCGCCATCAGGATGGGCGAGGTAGTAGCCAAGACAAGGGTGGTAAGGATATCATCAGCTATACCAGTAGATATCTTTCCAATAATATTGGCTGTGGCCGGCGCAATGAGCAAAAGATCATTTCTACTTGCCAGATCAATATGTGTCTCTTGAGGTCCTCTCTCGTAGAAGAGTTCGGTAATAACTGGATTCCCTGAAAGGGTTTGAAGGGTAAGGGGTGAGATGAAATGAGTGGCTGCTTTAGTCATAACCACATAGACTTGTGCCTCTCGCTTAATGAGTTCCCGTGTTATCTCTGCTGCCTTGTAAGCAGCAATGCTACCGGTAATACCTAAAATAATTCTCTTCCCCTTCAAAAGATCTGTTTCAGGCATATAAACTTTCCTTTTTAGAGAAGCTTAAGAGAGATTTAAGTGTTGAATTAGGGGTTCTTTGGTGGGCATTCGATCTTGAACTTTCTGATCAATTCTTGCGAAAGTCTTTTGACTCGATATTTTTCAGCGGCAATGATAATCTTAGTCTTGGCAGCCACCTGTTCGGGCTCATCGGTAATCACCAGATAATCGTATTTGGGAAGATAGCCGAGTTCTTCACGAACATTAGAGAGACGTCTTTGGATTGTCTCTTCATCATCAACCCCTCTGGTATAAAGCCTCTTTTCTAGTTCTTCTAATGATGGCGGAACGACATATATTAAGATAGTCTCAGGGTACCTCTCCCTTAGCCTAATTCCGCCCTGAACATCGATATCCAGGAGAACATCATATCCCTCCTTGAGGGAGTCTTCCAGAAATTTCTTCTTGGTTCCATAGTGGTTACCATGTACTTTAGCCCATTCAGCAAATTCCTCATTCATCACCATCCGCTCAAACTCTTCTTCGTTGACAAAATAGTAATCAACTCCCTCAATCTCTCCTCTCCTTGGTGGACGGGCAGTAACTGAAACAGAATACTTCATGCCTTCATGGTAGCTGAGTAAATTCTGACAAAGGGTGGTCTTGCCAGCACCAGAAGGTCCTGAGATAACAATGATTAGTTCCCTCAAATTAGCCTTCTCCTTCTTCTGGTCCCTCTATCTTCTTTCCGGTCAACCGATGAGCCATTGTCTCTGGCTGAACCGCCGAAAGGATGACGTGGTTTGAGTCAGTAATGATGATAGCTCGGGTGCGGCGACCATATGTGGCATCAATCAGTTTGGTTTGATTTCGGGCATCATCTTTGATCCTTTTGATAGGAGCTGACTCAGGTGCAACAATGGCTACTACCCTTTGAGCAACAACCACATTTCCAAACCCAATATTGAGAAGCTTAAATTCCACCTTGCCCTCCTCTGCTTCATTCTACATTATTCTACATTCTGCACTTGTTCGCGTATCTTCTCTAGTTCGTCCTTCATAGCAATAACATTCTGAATTATCTTGATACTGGTCGTCTTTGAGGCAATGGTATTTAGTTCCCGATTCAATTCCTGGCTAAGAAAATCAAGTCTCTTACCAATGGAACCTTCTGTATTAAGAGTCTGTTCAGCCTGTTCAAGATGAGAAGTAAGTCTTACTACCTCCTCGGTAATATCAGACTTCTCTGCAAAGATCGCTACTTCCATATTCAGACGATCCCCCTCTATCTTCTCGTTCGCTAAGAGTTCACTAATCCTTTTGGAAAGCTTCTTTTTATACTCAGCTACCACCTCATCTATTCGCTCTTTGACTTCTTCTAACAGTTGCCTAATATTCCTCAGCCGCTTAAGGATCTCCTTGTATAGTTCTTGGCCTTCCTCGGCCCGCATAACAAGAAGATTGTCGATGGCTTTATCGAGCGCTTCTTTAAAGGGTTCCCAGAACTCTTCTGGGGTATATCTTTCTTCCTTAGGTGAAGTAGTAAGTCCCCTAACCACAGGGACAAGATGGCTCAATGAAAGATCATCCTGGAGATTCAGAGAGTTTCCTGCATCACGCAAGACAGTAATGAATCTTCTCGCTGTCTCTTGGTCGATTGTAAGAGTTCCATGTTCCTCAGGCTCACACTCAACAACAACTTGAATTCGACCCCTTGCGATCCTATTCTTTATATGTTCCCTGATCTTATGCTCCAAAGGGATAAGTTGGGGAGGAAGTCGGAGAAGGATTTCGCAGAATCGGTGATTGTGAGATCTCATCTCAACCTGGAAGAGGTCATTTTTGCTTAGACCGTAACCGGTCATGCTCATTACCATAAAAAAATTATACACCACCCCTCATTCTCTTGTCAATAGATTTTGTTCTGTCTCAATCTTTAACCTATCTAACACCCGGTGGCAACGGTGGACAATCTCTTCCAATTCTTCCTCTTTTGTGCACAAAGGAAGGAAGAGGTAGACCACATTCCCTAGTGGACGAAGGATCAACCCTTCCTTCAATCCTTCCCGGTGAACCTTTAATTCCATCCTCTCCTCGCCTGAGAGAGACTTGAGCTCCAAGGCACCAATCATCCCTATATATCGAACATCTTCCACCAAGGGAAGGTGTCTAAAGCCCTCCATCTTTTTATGAAAAATAGGGATTAATTGAGAGATCCTCTCTAAAGCCCTCTCTTCTTCAAAGATGTCGAGAGAGGCAAGGGCTGCAGCACAAGCCAAAGGATTGGCGGTATAGGTGTGACCATGAAAGAAGGTCTTGTTCTGGGTGTAATCATCATAGAAGGCATAATAAATCTCATTAGTTACCAGAGTGGCACCAAGAGGGAGATAGCCCCCAGTTATCCCTTTAGAAAGGCACATAAGATCAGGCTCAACTCCAGCATGCTCCACCGCAAACATCTTACCAGTCCGCCCAAAGCCAGTAGCCACTTCATCAACGATGAGGTGAACCTGGTAGGTCGTAGCCAACTCGGCTACCTTCCTCAGATATTCAATGGGATAGATGACCATTCCCCCAGCAGCTTGAAGGAGGGGCTCAAGGATGATCCCTGCAATCTCCTTATTCTTCTTGCGGAGAAGTTTTTCTAATGGTTCACTGCATTCAAGGCGACAGTTCTCTTTTGTCTTCTTCATGGGACAGTGGGGGCAGTTGGGTGAAGGCACCCTAAAGGAGTCAAAGAAGAGAGGAGCAAAGATTTTATTAAAGGGGTTTCTCCCGGCTAGACTCATAGCGCCCACTGTATCTCCGTGATAGGCATTCTCAAGAGAGATAAATTTACTCCGTCGAGGCCTTCCCGTATTCTGCCAATATTGAAAGGAGATCTTTAGAGCCGTCTCCACCGCTGTTGAGCCGTTGTCAGAGAAGAAGACCTTCCTGAGTCGGGAAGGGGCAATATCAACAAGAGCCTCGGCTAAGAGAATGGCGGGTTTATGGGTGAATCCAGCAAAGAGAACATGCTCTAAAGAATCGAGCTGGTCATTGATCGCCTGGATTATCTTCGGGTGGTTGTGGCCATGCACATTGCACCACCAGGAGGAGATGGTGTCATAATAGGCATTCCCCTCTGAATCGTAGAACTTGATACCCTCAGCCCGCTCGATCAAGATCGGAGGAAGATTCTCGCAGTCCTTCATCTGGGTGTAAGGGTGCCAGTTGTACCTAAGATCTCTCTCTATCCAATCCATCTCTTAAATATCTTTTCGCCAATTGGCTTGAACTCCTCATATAGGTCTTCGATCTCTCCAAATTCAAGGACCCCCAGGACCGTATCCTGATAGAATCTCTCAATGACCCTGGGATTATCTTTAGTAATGAGCCTATTCTGATCTTTAGAGTAGGTATTGAATACAACCCCAACCACCTTCATCCCTCTCTGTTTCAGCACCTCCAGGGTCAAGAGGGTATGGTTTATAGCGCCAAGTCTATTACCCGCCACCACAAGGATACTCAATCCAACTTCTTGGGCAACATCTATCAAAAAAGATTCCCTATTGATAGGGACTAAGAGTCCGCCTGCTCCTTCCACCAGAAGATACTCAAACTCTTGGGATAAAGATTCAAATTTTTCCTTGATCCTTTCGGGGTCGATCGTGCGCCCTTCAACTTCTGCAGCAAGATGGGGGGATGATGGAAGGCTGAAGCTGTAAGGCAGCATTAGGTCGATGTATCTCTCAAATTCCTCCTTTGGTCTCTTCATTATCTGAAGATGGAGATCTATATCCCCTCCATTCCCAGTCTCAACCCATTTCTGGGTAATCACTCGAAGGCCCCTCTGATCCAACCACCACCCCAAAAGCCCAGTAACCAAGGTCTTTCCTATATCGGTATCTGTCCCCGTGATAAACAATGCCTCCATTGCCAATCCTTAAGAAGTTCCTCCCTATTTTATGAGAAGCCTATCTTTTGATAATTGATAATACGTGATTTATACAATAATTGCAAGATAAAATTTTATCACAAAACTTAAACACTTTCCAAACA
>DNCN01000003.1 GCA_003485015.1 bacterium | reverse complement strand
GTAGATGAAGAATATATCATAGGATGCAGAAATAAGGTCCTTTGTTATGGTCCTCGTAGATTAAGATGGTTCTTTTTCCTGTAGTTGACATAGATGAGTTATTTATGAGTAAATTTTGCAGAGGAAGGGGTCAGGTTATACCTGCCTTTCCCGCTCTTAATGTTGTCTAATAATAAGAAATGTTTTTGTCATATTCCTTATTTTAAGTTATTCAATTTGAACTAATAATAAAAAAGGGATCTCTTGTCGTATTCTTTTTAAGTGTTCAATTTGGGTCATAATAGGGAGATTAAGATGTGGAAAGAGTTAGTCTAATCAAAAATTTTGGTAGTTTTTCAGAGGTTTTGGAGGAAGGTCTGCTTGTTGTAACTTTTGTCTTTAAAGATGGATGTTCTTTGGCAACTTTTTGGTTTCCTTAAGGTCTCTTTTCCCTTACAGAAGAACCCAGATAGATCTTTACTCCAAGGTTGGCAAGCCATTCAATGCCACTAACATTTAATTTAAACCCCCTCCCTCGGTAAGGCCTATATAGGCTGGCCCTATATCAAGGTTAAGGGTAAAATTATCGCTAAAGAAGTACTCACCTCCAACAAAGAGATAGCCCATAAAGCCACCTCCCTTCATCCCCTCCTTTTCATCCTTTATGCCAACATCAAAACTCACATAGTCTGCTTCTATACCTGTAGAGAGGACTGTTCTATCGTATGGGTTGAAGTTGTAGTATAGTCTAGCTCCATAACAGCCTACCCCTTCCCCAAAGGCCCCGATCCCCTCGATAGAGATCTTGGGATTAATGCCATACTTTAAGAGAGAGATAGGGCCAGCCAAGGCCAATGCCCCATCTTCCCGAGAGATCATTAGCCATAGTTGTTGCGGGAATAGAAGAGACAAATAAAAACACTCCTACCATTAAGATCAATCTCCTAAGATCTACCGCCATTTAAACACTCCTCCCCAAGTCCCGGCGTATATAGTCCGGGCATGGGTTGGATCAATGGCCAGGGATGAGATGACTCCTCCGTATGGCCCATTCGCCTGATGCCATCGGCCGGATGATTGGGCTTCTGTTGTAAAGCTCCACACTGGTCCACTGGTTGAGGCCCCATGGTTATCTTTGGCCACTATCTTCCAGTAATAAGTGGTGTTATGATTTAGGGTACCTGGGTTGTAAGTGGTGCCAGCTTGATTACTGGAGACAAGCTTGGTTGGTGGAGTGGTTGTACCAAAGTAGGCATCATAGGTCACTGTATCCCCGGGGTCTGGATCACCTCCGGTCCAGGAGAGGGTAACATTTATGGGCTGATTAGTAGTCCCATTTACTGGTGAGGGGTTTGATGGGGTATTTGGAGGTTTATTCTCTTTGAGTCTCTCCTCTTTCCTCTTCTCAACTACCTTCTCCTTCAACTCCTCAGCCTTGCTCTTAATAGCGTTTATTCGCCCAAAGCCAAATCCCGCATAGGAAGAAGAAGGTAAGAGATAAAGAGACGCTACCAATAAGACTAAAAATACCACTATTCTTTTATACATCTGTCTCTTCTTTCTCAAATTAATTTTCTTTCGTCTTTACCACTTCAGGAAGAATATCAAGAATGAGACTAGAGGGTAATATAACTAGAAAGCTGATTTTTGTCAAGTTTTTAACTTCTGTTTTTTTGCGCGGTTGATGATACTGGCAAAGTATCCCGCCCCAAAACCATTATCGATATTTACCACCACAATCCCTGGGGCACAAGTATTGAGCATCCCAAGTAAGGCCGCTAGTCCCTCAAAGCTTGCGCCATATCCAATACTTGTAGGAACAGCAATCACCGGTCTATCCACTAGGCCGCCAACTACACTCGGAAGGGCCCCCTCCATACCTGCAACCACAACGAGGACCTCTGCCTTAAATAGACTCTCTTTGTGATCGAAGAGCCGATGGATTCCCGCAACACCCACATCATAGAGCCTTTCGACCCTATTCCCCATGATCTCAGCCGTAGTAGCTGCCTCTTCGGCGATAGGGATATCAGCAGTCCCCGCACTGACCACCAAGATCGTCCCTTTACCCCTCCTTTGTCTCTTCTGGCCCATAAGGACGATCTGGGCCTTCTCATAGTAGACGGCGTCCTTCTTTATCTCCTTTATGGCCGCATAGACTTCTCTATTAGCCTTAGTAGCCATAGTCATCCCTTCTTTGAGCCCTTTGACGATCTTTATTATCTGATCGATGGTCTTTCCCTTGCAGAGGATCACCTCTGGAAAACCCTTCCTCAGGTCCCGGTGGGTATCTATCTTGGCTAGCTCAAGGTCTTCGTATGGAAGGGACCTCAAGGCCATTAGGGCTTCATCGATTCCAAGCCTTCCGGACCTAATCTCCTTTAGGAGTCTTTTGATCTTTCTTTGATCCAAATCTACCTCCTTTCTTTACCTCTATTTGATCCATACTGCCTGATCTATATCCCTCCAAATCCAGGGTGATGTAAGTATAGCCCAGATCTTTGAATCTCTTGATGATCTCTCTTGATCTTTCTCCCATGAAGATCTTCATATCTCTCTTTAAAACCTCTATCCTGGCTGTATCTTGATGATCCCTGACCCTGAATGCCCCTCGGACTCCAAGACTAACCAAAAACTCCTCTGCTCGTTCAACCCTTAAAAGTTTCTCTTTAGTGATCTCGGTGTAATAAGGGAATCTTGTTAGAAGACAGGTCTGAGGAGGTTTGTTCCAGGTGGGAAGGTCCATCTTTTTTGATAACCGGCGAATCTCATCCTTGGTGAATCTAGCCTCTATTAAAGGACTCCCTATCCCCAATTCAGATAAGGCCTTCATCCCTGGACGGAACTCATCCAGATCATTTAGATTGGAACCCTCAACCACGTGGTTTAAACCATATTCTTCCTTTAATCTGGAGAGCCTGCTAAATAATATCTTTTTGCAGTAATAACATCTTTTGTGGTCGTTTTCTAAATCTTTAAGTTCCTCTATGGCGATGATGATAGGTTCTGTGCCAATGGCCCGGGCGGTACCCTGGGCCAAGGTAAGCTCCCTTTGGGAATGGAATGGAGAGCTCAGGATGACTGCTACTTTCTCTTTGAGGGTCTCTTGGGCGATCTTGAGTAGGAAAGTGCTATCAGTACCACCCGAGTAAGCGATGAGTGCGCTTTCCATCTTGAAAAGAATATCCCTCAAGGCTTTCAATTTCGATCTTTCCTTCGTGCCTTTAACCATAGGCCAAGAACTCCCTTGGAACCATATTCCCAACATTCAATATTGAGTTTGGATCGAAGATCTGCTTTATCTTGGCGATCTCCAAGAGTCCCTCCCGACCGTACATAAGTTCAAGATAGGGAATCTCTCTCCCTTTTATTTTGACCATCTTTTTGCCTACCCCGTGTTCGCCGGATATCGTCCCTCCCAGAAAGATAGCCTTTTGGGCAAGTTCAAGATGTAGTTCTTTGGCATATTCCAGCTCTGCTGAGGAGTGGGTGATGAAGTTGAAGTGGAGATGACCATCTCCTATATGGCCAAAGATCACATAATGACTCCCTTCTCTAGGGAATCGTTCTTTAAACATCTCTCCCACCTTTCGGTAGCATTGGAGCATCTTGGGGAATTCATGAAGAGGGACCACAAGGTCAGTTCCAAGCTTCTTTCCCTGACGTTCTCGAAGATAGCTGTTGATCCCCTCTGGCAGAGAGTGCCTAAAGTCTTTATGTTTAGCAATCCCTTGTTTATTATCCGCATACCAATCGTCTATAACATGATACTCCTCCATAAGCTGATAAAGTAAGAATTTCTGATCGTCATTATCCAGGATTTCCACCAAGATAGCGGTTTTAAAGTCTGGCCTGAGGCCAGAATCTCTCTCCCTGATAAAATCCAATGAATGAGAATCGAAGTACTCCAAAGATAAGATCCCTTTCTCTTTATGCTCTCTCAATGCGTTTACAAAACCAAGGGCCTCTTCATCAGATTCAAAGAAGGCGATGTCACTTATAATATCCCTTCCCTGGTAGAGCCTGATCTCTATCTGGGTGATTACCCCTAAGATTCCCTCACTCCCTATCAAGAGGTCGATAAGATCCATGCCCTCCTTTGCATAAAGACCGGCTGAACTT
>DNCN01000005.1 GCA_003485015.1 bacterium | reverse complement strand
CTTGGATGTTGAAGCCCTCCGGGGGATAGATCTCTCCATCTATGAGGGAGAATTTATCGCCCTTTTGGGTCAGAATGGATCTGGAAAGACTACCCTGGCCAAGCAGTTGAATGGACTATTAAAGCCCACCTCTGGCCATGTGCTTATTCAAGAAAAGCCTACCACGAAATACAGTCGCTGTGAACTTGCCCGACTGGTTGGATATGTATTCCAGAACCCAGACCATCAAATCTTCGCCAGAACAGTGAAGGAAGAGGTGGGTTTTGGCCTCAAGGTCTTGGAAGAAGATCCTAAAAAGATCGAAGATCGCGTGGCCGAGGCCTTAGAGATAGTTGAGCTACAAGGGTATGAGGAGAAGATACCCTTCACATTGACGAAAGGGGAGCGTCAGCGTGTGGCAGTGGCTTCTGTGCTTACTGCCCAACCCCAAGTAATCATCCTCGATGAACCCACCACTGGGCTTGACTATCGTCATCAACGGAGTATGATGGGGATGTTGGAACACCTAAACCAAAAGGGCCATACGATTATTATTATTACCCATTCAATGTGGGTCGCCTCCGAGTATGCAAAGAGGGTTATTGTTATGAAGGATGGTACCATCTTCTCTGATGGTCCTACCCGAGAGGTCTTCTCTAATGAAGCCCAATTGAATGAAGCCTCACTCCGTGTACCCCCAATCGTTCAATTGAGCAATTGGCTGGGCACCCAAGCCCTTACAGTGGAAGAATTGGTTCAGGAGTTGAAAGGATATGATAGATGAATATCTTCCTATATCTTGATAAGAATACTTGGATTCATCGTCTTGACCCACGTACAAAGACCATCGCTGCTGTAGTCCTCTTCCTTGTGTGCCTCTGTTTCAACCACCCCCTCTATATGGGTGCTATCAGCCTAACTGTAATAGGGATGGCTATCTCTGCCAAGGCACTCTTAAACTTCTGGAGACTCCGTTTTATCCTCATCTTCCTCTTCTTCTTCAGTACCACAATGTGGTCTTTCTTTGCAAAAGGCACCACCCCCCTCTGGTCATGGGGATTCATTCAAGTAACTCGAGAGTCCCTGCTCTATGGAATTGCTATGGGGTTCCGTTTAGATACCTTTGTATTCATTGGCCTTCTCTTCATCTCAACAACACGGAATGAAGAGTTGACCAATGGACTCATACGCATGGGATGTCCTTATCCAATCGCTTTTGCCCTATCCACCGCATTGAGGCTTGTCCCGACCTTTGCTAGTGCTGGAGCAACAATCATCCAGGCACAGGTATCGCGGGGACTGGATCTGGAATCAGGCTCCATCTTTAGCCGCTTGAAGAAATTTATTCCACAAGCTGTTCCTCTCTTTATCTACGCCATCCGTTACACCAACCTTTTAGCTATGGCTTTAGAATCTAAGGGGTTTAGTCCTGGGTCAAAAAGGACCTTTTACTATGAACCGACTATGTGCAAGATTGACTACTTTATTATTCTCCTCCTCCCATTGGTCCTTGCTACCACACTCTATCTTCGAATTGTGCTACACCTTGGGGCGGTTATACCAAACCGGATATAACCCCGCCTCTTTCTGTTTTTTCCTGATTGGATAAGAAGATTATCTTGACAAAATTAGGGCTGAAGGGTTATCCTACCTATAGATGGTGACCCTCTTCTCCCAGAATTCAATTAAACCAAGAGGTAATCTATGGAGAGACTGTTTCGTCAACAACTGGTTAAGAGGAGTATTCTTCCCTTTCTACTATTCGCCTTGATCCTAATCTTATGTGGATTATATTCTTTAGAACTTAAACCTATTTTAAGTGAGGACATAGATAGGTTTCTTAGCAAAGCAGCCTTTATGCTCCTCGTCTTAGTAGTCAATTACTGGTTTCAAAAGGTTTTTCAACTATTTATTCTTTGGTATAGAGAGAACGTTGCCTCAAAGAGAGAGAGCTCCTGGGGGGACGAATTTCTCCCCCTTTTGAGGAAAGCAGGATCGATAGTTATCTGGATTATAGGGATACTAATAATCTTAAGTAACCTTGGTGTAAATATCTCTGCCCTGATCGCTACTTTAGGGATAAGCTCTCTCGCCATTGCTTTAGCTGCTCAAGACACAATTTCTAATATCATTGCTGGTTTTTTAATTATGATCGATCGACCCTTCCGTATAGGGGATGAAATAAAACTTCCTTCTGGCGAGAAGGTTAAGGTTTTAGATATTGGAGTAAGGAGATCTCGTTTTGTAGATTTAAATGATGGCTCAATCATCATTACACCCAATTTAGAATTGAGTAGATCGAAGATTGTGAATTTTACCTACGGAAGAGAATGACATCTTGGAATTTCTTGGAAAGATGGATATGTTTTTTCATCACACTCAACCCACAGATACTTCATTTATTCTTACGGCTGTAATTATGTTGTTGATGACCCCATGCCTTATAGTTTCTGAGGATTGAAAAAAGGGAAATGTGGATAAGAGACAGCAAAAAGAGACTATAGTATTCCTTTCAGGATGGATACAAATCCACTATTTTTTGGAGGAGAGCCAAATTTAAAGATAGAAGGAGAATAAGAAATGACTGAAAGGCCTCTCTATTCTAAGATTCTTCAGGATCCTATACTTACCACCAACTTCATAAAGGAGAAGATTGAGAGTAAGGTGAGGTGGTACCAGGAGAACCGTTCTCGTTATGAGGGGAAGACCTGGAGGAGTTGGCAGAAGAAGGTCCTTGAAATCTTCTATAAAGAGAACCTATCCCTCGAAATCCCTCGATATGGTGAGATAGTCTACGAGGCAGACTGTATCTTGGTCATTGAGTGGCGATCTCCATGTCCTATCCTTGAATCCTGCATGAAAGATGGAGTAGAGACTCTTCAGGTTTGTAGCACCCTCTATCACCTTCAGTACCAGGTACTCCTCTCTCTCATCGACCCTCGGCTCATCTTCGGCCGAGACTATAGCCATTTAAGACCTTATGCCGACTCTTGCCGGGAGATCATACTCCTTAATCCTTCTACCCCCAACCCTTAAAGTCTTCTGGACAATCTCCGTTTTGTTCATTCCTATAAACCAATCTCCTTACTAAAAATCTATTGAAGATTGAGATTTTTTGAGATATAATTCTTTTGGAAAAACCCTTTAAAATTAGAGTTGTTGTAGATTTTGCTTATATCTGAAAAGGAAGAGGGTAAGACTAGCCAATTTTCTTTAGTTGAATCTGATTTATTGATAATATCAAATAGGGGAAACATTATTGAAGGAGTCCAAAGGATGGTTAAACTTGCTAAGTAAGAAGAATTGGAGATTTCAAGTCTATCTGTGCCTTCAAAGGGGGTAAGAATGATGGAGATTTCTGTGATCATCCCTATCTTTAATGAAGAAAAGGGTGTCCTTCCCCTCTACGTTAAACTAAAAGAGGTTCTGGAAAGATTTGGCAGAGAGTATGAGATCATCTTTGTTGATGATGGTAGTAAGGACAGGAGCTTTGAGGTTCTTCAGGAAGTAACCTGTAAGGATGGGGGAGTAATCGCCATTCAACTGCGGCGAAATTTCGGCCAGACTGCAGCCTTAGCCGCTGGGTTTGATGCCGCCTCTGGAAAGATTGTCATTCCGATGGATGGGGATTTTCAAAATGACCCTGAGGACATTCCTGGACTGATCTTAAAGATTGAAGAGGGGTATGATATAGTTAGTGGCTGGCGAAAGAAGAGAAGAGATTCTCTTTTTACTCGGCGTATACCCTCATTCTTTGCCAATAGACTCATTTCCTGGATGACAGGCGTTCATCTACACGATTATGGCTGCACCTTAAAGGCCTATCGGGCTGAAATGATAAAGAATATTAAACTCTATGGCGAGATGCATCGTTTCTTGCCTGCTCTGGCCTCCTGGCAGGGTGCAAAAGTGACCGAACTTGAGGTTAGACATCATCCCCGAGGATATGGAAGATCGAAGTATGGACTTTCGCGGACATTTAAGGTTTTTCTGGATCTAATTACCGTCAAATTCTTGGGTAGTTTCTCGACCAAGCCAAGCTATGTCTTTGGAGGGATTGGCCTCTTTCTTTTTCTATTAGGGATGATTTCAGGCACAACCATTATTCTTCAAAAGATATCTCTTGGTTACTCGATGATTCAGAGTCCTCTCTTACATCTGACCGCCCTACTTATCACTTTAAGCATCCTCTTTGTCTTAAATGGTCTTCTAGCTGAGCTCTTGGTTAGGACCTATCATGAATCTCAAGATAAACCGACCTACCTTATTAAACAGACGGTAAACCTAAAAAGAAAAGGCTGAGTGATAATGGAAATCTAAAAAAGAGAGAGTGAATGATGTTTTATGAGATATTTAGCTATTTTAAAGGTTTGAATAAGGAGCTTATTAAAACCTATGCCCTTCATCCCTGGCTTGTGTGGCTCTTTCTTGTAATTATAACCATCCAATCTTTAATTTGGGGATTTTTATTTATAGGAAGGGATCTATCATATATCATTGGGGACCAAGGGGCTTACTTAGAGACAGCCACGCATCTTAAGAATGGAGAAGGATTTGTCTTTTATGGCCTAGATCCCCATAACCCCAAAGATGATCTTGTCAGTACTGAGAACAATAGACACCCACTCTATATACTACTACTTTCCCTCTTCGCCTCAGAGGAACCCATCTTCTTTTTTAAGGCTAAACTGATAAATCTCTTTACCTTTCTGGTCTTACTCTTGTACGTCTTCTTTTTAGCGAAGAAGATGTTCGGAGACCTTGTAGCTATGGGAGGTACATTTCTGGTATTTACAAGCAGGACGTTTAATTACTTCTCTAATACCGTAGCATGTGAGCCATTATTAGTTCTATTTACTTTCTTGGCATGGTATTTCATTGTAAAAGGATTTAAAGAGGACAAATATCTTATACTTGGTGGGGTATTTAGCGGTTTGGCCTATCTTACCAAAGGCTCGGGACTTCTGATAGCGATTGCCTTCATCCTCTCTTCCCTAATCATCTATAAGAGAGATGTAATTAATAAAAAGAGAGGTTTTCTTCTCTACCTTCTATTCTTCTTATTGGTCTCCTCTCCTCTTTTACTCCGTAATATAGCTCAATTTAAAGATCCTTTTTATAACTTTGCCACTACTCATCTTTTTTGGGGAAACACAACGTTCTTTCATTATCTAAAAGAACATTCTTTAGCGGAGATAATGGCGAGATTATGCACAGGAGTATCTTTGATGACCCCTTATTTCATCCAAGAGCTTTCGATCTCTTCTAAATTCATCGGGCCGTTTCTCTCCATCCTCCTTCTTCTGTTCTTTGTAACCTCTATAGATGTAGATGAGGATAGGGAGAGACGGGTGTTTACCCTCTTTCTTTTTTCTCTTTTTTATCTTTCGGTCTGTTGGTTTACCTATATGGTAAGAGGATGGTGTTCACGGTTTCTCCTGCCTATCTTCCCTGTAATATACCTCTATTCAATGAGGGGAGTCTTTCTATTTCTTGAGGATAAAGTAACAAAGATTGTTAGAAGAGAGACTCTAAATAATTCCTTGGCTCTACTTTTGATTATATTAAGTCTGTTCTTTTCACCAGAGAAGCTCATAAATCTTGCCCCTCTCTCAAGCTTACTTGATGGGTCTTTTATCCCTCCAAGGTCTCAGAGAATAATTGGTTGGTTGAAGTTGAACACTACTAAAGAAGATGTGGTTTGCTTTGGCCCTGATGATCAGTTCATGTATAATTGGATAACCCAGAGAAAGATGGTGGCTCTTCCATCTTCCTTGCCCTTTGAGCAGGTTAATGACTATTTGAGAAAATATACTGTAAAATATATTATCATCACCAGAGACACCTTGAGATACCGCCAAGAGATATTGGGCAGGTTCCTCTTCTGGGATGAGGGCTCAGGATTGGTTCAACATGAAGAGATTCAGGGCTGGAGATTGGTCTATCGAGATAGAGATAAGCCCACAAACCTCTTGATCTATGAGTTCAATCTAAAGGAAGAAGATCAGGGATGAGTGGCATATGTGGCTGGGTGGGAAAAGGGGTTGATGAGAGGGTAATTAGAGGGATGATGGATGTCCTCTCTCATCGTGGGCCGGATGACGAAGGTATCTATCTTACCAATTCTCGAATCGGCTTGGGGCATAAGAGGCTTTCGATTATCGATCTTGAAACAGGTGAGCAACCAATTCATAATGAGGATAGAACCATCTGGGTTGTTCTTGATGGTGAGCCCTACAATTCCATGGAGCTACAAGATGAACTAGAGAAGAAAGGACATCGATTCTATACCCATTCTAATGCAGAAGTCATCGTCCATCTCTACGAAGAGAGAGGGAATGATTGTGTCCATAGCCTTAATGGAATGTTCGCCTTTGCCTTATGGGACCAGAAAGGCTCAAAGCTCCTTTTGGTTCGGGATAGGCTGGGTGTTAAGCCCCTTCATTATACAGAAGTAGGAGGAGAGCTTCTCTTTGCCTCAGAGATCAAGGCCCTTCTTGAGCATCCATCTGTAAATCGAGAGATCGATCTCTTCTCCCTATCTAAATATCTTACCTTTGAATGTGTTCCTGCTCCAGATACCATATTTAAAGGGATAAAGAAGCTACTACCTGGCTATTTTCTTATATGGGAGGAGGGTAGGGTTATTACCAAACAATACTGGGGCCTTCGCTTCACCAGTCCCCAGTTTCCAGTCGCTAGTCTCCAATCCTACACTGAAAGACTCAAAGAACTGATTAGGGCTTCAGTCAAACGGATGTTAATCGACGAGGTGCCTCCTGGTGCCTTCTTGTCTGGGGGGATCGATTCAAGCTCTATTGTCTCTTTCATGAATGAACTTATTCTTGGTAAGGTCAAAACCTTCTCTATTGGCTTTGAAGACCGATCATTTGATGAGACAAGCTATGTGGTTAGAGTAGCCCGCCATTTTGGGACGGATCATCACTCAGAGATTCTCTCTCCTAAAAAGACATTGGACCTCATTCCCAAGATTGCAGAGGTCTTAGATGAACCACTGGGCGATGCCTCTATTGTTCCAACTTATCTGCTCTCAGAGTTCACTAGACAATATGTCAAGGTAGCCCTCTCTGGAGATGGTGGGGATGAACTCTTTGCTGGTTATCCCACTTACCAGGCTCACCGGATAGCTGGTCTTTATGAGAAGATCCCCCGATTTATTCAGAGAGGGATCAGAGGGGTAGTCAATAGACTTCCAGTCTCAACCGCTAACATCAGTTTTGACTTTAAGGTTAAAAGGTTTGTCTCAGGCATTGGCCTTCCTCCCGAGATTCGCAACTTCATCTGGCTTGGCTCTTTCTCCCCCCAAGAGAAGAAAGAGCTCTTTCTTCCTGAAATCAGTCATCAAATAGGAGAAAGAGATATATTTGAAGAGGTGAGAGAGCAGATCGATGAATGTAATGCTACCCACCCTCTTGAAAGAATACTCTATTTGGACATGAAGTTTCTCCTCCAGGACGGGATGTTAGTTAAGGTTGATCGGGCTTCAATGGCCAACTCCTTAGAGAGCAGGATGCCCTTTCTCGATCACACCTTGGTTGAATTTGCTGCGGCCCTTCCAGTCAATCTGAAATTGAAAGGTTTTATGACCAAATATATTCTCAAGAAAGCCATGGAAGATAGATTGCCAAAGAGAATAGTCCATCGTCCCAAAAAAGGTTTTGGCATACCAGTGGCTAAATGGATAAAGAATGAGCTGAGAGAATGTATCCTGGACTTGCTTAATGAGGAGAGGATCAAAAGAGGTGGTCTATTTAATCCCAGGTATATAAATCTCTTACTCAAAGACCATTTTGAAGAAAAGAGAGATAATCGCAAGCTCATCTGGACCCTCTTTGCCTTCGAACTCTGGCACCAGAGGTATGGTGGACTTAAATAATATATCATTGAGCCCCAAAAATGAACAGAGGGAAGGACTTCTTCTTTTTCTCCAAAGAGTGTGATAAGAAGAGGTGAGGATGGTACTCAGAAGACTGAAAGGGATAAGTCTCTTTGCTATAGCGATGGCCATAGTGATCTTTTTAGGGGTTACCATCTTTATCAAGAGGCCAAGGGATGAAGTTCCCTCTCTTTCTTATGCTGAGATAGAAGTTTGTAAAACTGAACCAGAAGACCAACCAATCTCCATTCATGAGCCCGAAAAAGGGGATATTACCTGTAGAAGAGAAGATTTCTTTAAGATAGATCCAAGGGTGATCGCATTCTTTAATAAAGCCAATAAAGATGAGCTGGTTGAGCTTCCATCCATCGGTGAAGTAATGGCCAGCAGAATCTTAGAATTCAGGAACAAAAGACCTATAAGAGATGCCAAGGATGTCTTGAGCATCAAGGGTATAGGCAAGAAGACGCTTAGAAAGATAGAGAAGGCTTTGGTTATTCGGCTTAACCATAAAGGGCATGAAGGGATTCTGTCTAATATGGAAATTGATTTAAATACTGCCACACTCGAAGAGTTGATAAGACTTCCAGGCATAGGTCCTACAATAGCCCAAAGAATTATCGAGTATAGAAATAACAGGAAATTCTCATCTATTGATGAACTTCTTGAGGTGAAAGGTATCGGTCCAGCGAAACTTGAGAAGATGAAACCTCATATAAAGATCCAAGAAAGGGGAGAAGTTGAGGATGAAGAGCAGGATTAATTACGATATTTTAGATTGTTCAGATAAAAAGAGATAGAGGTGTTTGGGTCGTATATCATTAAACGAATCCTTGTGACCATCCCTGTGTTGTTTGGTGTAGTTACAGTCACCTTTATTCTAATGTTTATCATCCCGGCTGATCCTATTCAAGGGATGGTTGGTGAGAGGGCTACTGAAGAGACCATCCAGAGCATTCGCCAGGAACTCGGGTTGGATAAACCCTTCATCATCCAGTATAGCCGGTATCTGGGAAGGCTTCTTAGGGGCGACCTTGGTCGCTCTTACTGGACGAGACAGGATGTCCTTACCACCCTCTTAAAAAGATTTCCTAACACCCTTAGGTTGGCATTGGCGAGTATGATTATAGCCATCCTTATCGGGATGTGGCTTGGCATCTTACCCACTCTGATCCGAAATCCCTCGATCAGTTTCCTTGTCGACCGCTTGACTATGATCTTGGCTACACTCTTTATCTCTACACCAGTCTTCTGGCTTGGACTCCTTTTGATCTTCTTCTTCTCCATCAAGTTGAGACTTTTACCCGCATGTGGTATGGGGGGAGGAGAGATTAAATACCTTATCCTTCCAGCCATTACCCTAGCTACAAGATCAGCAGCCTTCATTGCCCGGATCACCCGCACAGCCATGCTTGAGGCCATTAGCAAAGAATACATAAGAACGGCTCGGGCCAAGGGGCTGCCAGAGTGGGTAGTTATCTTAAAGCATGCCTTAAGATCTGCACTCATACCCATTGTTACTTTGATTGGCCTCGATGTAGCAAGCCTCCTCAATGGTTCTATCCTTACTGAAACCATCTTCGGCTGGCCAGGTATTGGCCGGTACGCCTGGGAAGGGATCCAGAGGAGGGATATGAATGTAGTTATGGGTTCGGTCCTCTTTGGTGCCACTGTCTTTGTTATCATCAATCTTGTAGTTGATATTGTTTACCATTTTATAGATCCGAGAGTAAGACTTGTAGAGAGAAGGGTCTTCTTATGAAGGTATCTCTTCGAGGTCAAGGTATTTGGCTATATCTTAAGAAGGGCAAGGTCCACCTGGTTGGCTTGGTGCTTATCTTTTTGATCCTTCTTCTGGCTCTCTCTGCGCCTTTCCTTGTCCCCTTTGAACCTTCTAGCGAGAATCTCAGAGAGGCCTGCTTACCTCCGGATACCAAACATCTTCTGGGCACAGACGAACTTGGCCGAGATGTCTTTTCACGGGTGCTGTATGGTGCAAGGATTTCACTTGTGGTTGGATGCGGATCAGCCCTGTTCTCCATCCTCATCGGTTTTGGTCTGGGTCTTATCTCCGGTTATATCGGTGGGAAGATAGATAGTCTCATTATGAGGCTTGTGGATGTTACCTTAGCCTTTCCCAGCTTGCTCCTTGCCATCGGTATCTCCTGCGTCTTGCCACGCGGACTCTTAGCGGTTATCATCGCCCTCTCTGTGGTTGGCTGGGCAAGTTTCGCTCGGATCACCCGAGGAATTATCCTTTCGATCAAAGAAGAACCATTTGTTGAGGCTGCCGTATCCCTTGGCTCCTCAAATACGAGGATTCTCTTTATCCATCTTCTGCCCCATACCATACCTATGGTGATGGTCTTGGGAGCAATGAGGATATCTACTTTTATCTTGGCTGAATCAGGCTTGAGTTTTTTAGGTTTGGGTGTTCCACCACCCACTCCGAGCTGGGGAGGGATGGTTAGCCAAGGTGCAGACTTCATCCGAACTGCGCCTTGGATAAGTCTCTTTCCCGGAATGGCTATTGCCCTTACTGTAGTGGCTTTCAATCTCTTGGGCGACGGATTGGCTGATTTTGTCTCGCCAAAATTTAGAAAGTTATGATTTTTTGAGGAGGAATAGATGAAGATCGTTGTTGTCATGCCAGCCTACAATGCAGAGTTGACCTTAGAGAAGACCTACCGAGACATTCCTCCCGGCATAATCGATGAGATTATTTTAGTTGATGATGCCAGCAAGGACCGGACAGTGGAGGTAGCAAAGAGACTGGGGATAAGGACCATTGTCCATCCTGAGAATCGAGGTTATGGGGGTAATCAGAAGACTTGTTATAGAGAAGCTTTAACCTCTGGCGCAGATATCATAGTCATGATCCACCCAGACTACCAGTATGACTCTACCTTGACACCCGAAATCATTCGGCCGATCATTGATGGCCGGGCTGATGTGGTCCTTGGATCAAGGATTAGGACCCGGAGGGAGTGTCTTGAAGGCGGGATGCCCCTTTACAAATATATCTCGAACCGGTTCTTGACCTTCCTTGAGAATATCGTTCTAGGCCAGAACCT
>DNCN01000054.1 GCA_003485015.1 bacterium | reverse complement strand
AATCTCAAAATCAGAAAGGAGAGTGTTATGGAAACCGCTGTCATCCAAAAAGACTTCTATTGTGGAGTTGAGCCTTTATGCCAAAAGTATGTTTGTCTGCATTATGGATGCCAAGGGAGATATTGTCTTTCAGCGCAATATGCTGAATGATCCTTCTTATTTTCTTAAGGTTGTCGAACCCTACCGTAAGGAGATTGTGGTTGGTGTTGAATCAACCCTTAATTGGTATTGGCTGGCCGATACCTGCCAGGGAGAAAATATCTCCTTCTTCCTGGGTCATGCCCTCTATATGAAGGCTGTCCATGGGGGAAAGACCAAGAATGATCGGATAGATTCCAGGACTATCGCCAATCTTCTCACCTGAATATATCTTTCTCCTCAGGGGGTATCTTATTTGGTGACTAACCAGATTAGAAATAGATTTTTAGCTCTTCTTTAAATTTTGTGGAAAGGTATGCAATTCTTTCTCAGAAGATTAGAATCTTTAAGAAATAGAAGCCAGCAATCCCATGGAAATTATGGACAACTACCTCGTGGCTCTCCAGATTTTTCAGAAATTTGTAGGGTTATCTACAGAGGCTCATATTCGCGACAAAAGATCCTTCTCTCTCTCCAGAACATTGATCCTTAACCTGGACAGATCTTTTGGAGCATTTGTCTTAAGGGATCGTTTAAGTCTTCAAAGATAATTCTTTTGGGTTGTTGACATTAACGATGTGCTAAAGAAATCTTTTTTGGCAGGTATTACTTGCTTGAAGATAGAGGGATGGTGGTGACTACCACCAGAGCTTGGATACCTTTGCCTTGTCCAAATTCACTAAGGCCTTCACCTGTAGTTACGGTTATCCCCACATCATTTTTTTTTACTTCGAGGATCTCGGCTATCTTGGAGCGCATTTTTCCCAAGTGAGGAGATATCTTTGGCCTTAGGCACTCTATGGCTATTGAGACATGGGTTATCCGGTAGTCTTTCAGTGTCTTTAAGGCCTCCTTGACATAGATCTTGCTATCGGTAATACCTTCTTTGCAGAGCCTATCAGCATACCGGCCAAGGATATTCTTTCCACTGATACTGGAGATAGCGTTACAGAGGGCATGAAGGACCACATCGCTGTCACTATTCCCCCGCAGAGGGAGACGAGAGGGTATCTTGATCCCGCCGAGGATAAGGGGTTTATTAGTCCCTTCTTCAAAACGATGACTATCTTGACCTAAACCTGCCTTGAATGACATAACTTATATTCCTTTACTTAAAGTAATATCTTAAAATCTTACTCTTCCTGCAATGGCCTTGGGGTCGAAGGCATCCCTCAGGCCATCACCAAGGAAGTTGAATGCCATCACTGTGACAAAGATGAAGAGCCCTGGGGTGAGGATCCAGGGATGGAACTTTATCTGGGCAATATTCATCGCCTCAGCCAAGAGATTTCCCCAACTTGCGTGGGGGTCTTGGATTCCCAGACCAAGGAGGCTTAGGGCGGATTCGCCAAGGATGTAGCCTGGAATAGAGAGGGTGAGAGAGACGATCACATAGGAAAGGAGGTTGGGGAGGATATGGCGAAAGATGATGGATAGGTCCTTTACCCCTTGTGCCCTGGCGGCTAAGACGAATTCCGTCTCTCTTATCGAGAGAACCATTCCTCTCACTACTCGGGCCATACCTGCCCAGCCGATAAAGCTTAAGATGACCACGATGAGAAGGTAAACCTGAACAGAGGAGAGTTCGGGTGGGAAGGCGGCTCGCAGAGCAAGCATCAGGTAGAAACCAGGGATCATCATCACCATCTCGCACAGGCGCATGATGAGATTATCTACCTTGCCTCCCAGGTAACCAGATATGCCTCCGATGGTCATACCCAAGATGAAGGTGATGAGACAGCCAACAAGACCGATAGAGAGCGAGACCCTTCCACCATAGAGGAGTCTGGAGAAGAGATCCCGTCCACGTGAGTCGGCCCCCAGAAGGTAGAACCTTGCCCCTTCATCCACCCCAAAGAGATGATAGTTGGTCTTGAATATACCCAGGAGTCTATACTCATCCCCCTTACAGAGGAGTTTGAGGGGGTATGGCCTTGTTCGATCTTCCTTGTATACCCTTTGATAAAACTTGTCGAATTCGTAAGAGTAGGGATAGATGAAAGGTCTCAGATGGAAGCGACCTTCTTCGTCGAAGAAGTGTAAGCGGGTAGGGGGATTGTAGGAGTTCATTCGGGATTCATGGTCATAGTGGTAAGGGGCGATAAAGTCAGCAAAGATCGCCGAAAGATAGAGTAGAAAAAGGATCACTCCACCCAGAATAGCTAAGGGATGACGTCTTAACCTCTCCAAGGCGATTCTAGTTGGGCTTCTGGTCATTTTCTTAGTCTACACCCGGCTAGTGTAACGTATCCTGGGGTCTACCCAGACGAGTAAGATGTCAGCTACAAGGTTTCCAGCGATGAGTAGTACCCCTCCCATAAGCATGCTTCCCATGACCAAGAAGAGGTCCTGGGCCCTTACCGCCTCAAGCATAAGACTGCCTAACCCCGGCCAGTTGCAGATATTCTCGGTGAGGGCTGCACCACTCAAGAGTCCTGAAAGCTCATAGCCGAATATGGTCACCATGGGGTTGATAGCGTTCCTTGCCGCATGCCAATAGATGATCCGATTCTCAGGCAGGCCCTTGGCCCTAGCCATAGTGATATATTGACTCCTTAAGACCTCCAGCATATTCCCCCTCATTAACCTCTGAAGGCTAGCAACACTGGAAGTACCGATAACGATGGTGGGAATGACTAGATGTCGCAAGAGATCCCAGATCTTACCAAAGGGGGTAAGACTTGGGTAGTTTATGGACCTCATCCCTCCCAAGGGAAGGATACCGGTTATCGAAGCAAGATATAGGAGGAGAAGGGCAAAGAAGAAGTTGGGGATGGACATCCCAATGAAGGAGAGGAAGGAGAAGAATCTATCCCTCCATGAGTATTGGTGGACCGCAGCATAGATACCGATGGGAAGGGCTATTAGCCAGGCGAAGAGGATGCTTGAGACCGAGAGGATGAGGGTATTGAAAAGCCTTCCCTTGATGACGTCCCACACAGGGATCATCCAGGTGAATGAGTAGCCCAGGTCACCGCCGAGAAGACTCTTTAGCCAACAGCCATACTGGATGAGGGGATGGCGATCGAGGTGGTATTGGGCTTTGTACCGTTCGATGGTCTCTTCGCTGATGAGGGGGTTACTCTTCATCGAGTCGAAGTAGTCCCCTGGCGCAAGTTGAATGAACATAAAGGTAACAAAGCTCATTCCGATAAGCATAGGGATGGAAAGGAGGAGTCTTCTGAAGATGTAGCTTGTCATTCCTTAATGTAGATGTATTCTAAGTTGTGGAAGGCGCCACCATAGGAAGTGGGATAGAGATTGCCAAACTTGTTCCTGACGGCAAGGATTGAGGCAGGAAGCACGGTGTAGATGAAGGGTAGTTTTTCAGAGACAAGAAATTGCCACTCATCATAGATCTCTTTTCGCTTTGCTTGATCGAGCTCCTGAACCCCCAGATTGAAGAGTTCATCTATTCTGGCTTCCCAGTCTGTAGCTGGCTGTTTCTGTTTTGGAAACCACATATGGAGATGTCCGGATGATTGCCAGACATTATTCCCGAAGTGGGGTTCTATCCCGCCGGTTAGACCAATGATGATTGCATCCCAATCATAGGTAGAATCGAGCTTCGTTACTAAGTTATTGAATTCTAAGGGGGTAAAATGGACCTTCATCCCCAGGCCCTGGAGATCTTTACGGATGATCTCAGCGATCTTTACTCGGACTGTATTATCGGCGTTGGTAAAGAGGTTGAATTCAACTGGGTTCCCTTCCTCATCCTCGATGAATCCGTCGTTATCCCGATCCCCGAAACCCGCCTCTTGAAGGACGGCTTTAGCCTTAGAGAGATCATACTCATACTCCTTGACATTGGGATTGTAGAAGAACCCAGAGGAGGGGCTCATAGCCGAATGTTGGGGATAACCCAGACCATTCATCAGGATCTTTATTATCGATTCTTTATCGATGGCGTGTGCCACGGCTCTTCTAAAATCGAGATTGGTGAACCATTTAAGTTTTTTAGGCTCTACATAAGGCTTCTTTGTCTTGGGATTCCGATCGCGATTCTGGTTAAAGACCAAGAAGCTTGTGCCAAAGGCAGGTCCGGTCTCATAAATGGTGAAATTCTCCTGGGCTTCTTTGGGTTTGAGCATGGGGTAGTCTGAGCCTCGGAGGCTGTAGTAGTCCGTTTGGCCTTCAGTAAATTTGAGAAAGGCTGTGTCCTGACTCTGGACGATGAGGTAGAGCATCTTTTCGATATAAGGGAGGCGATTGTCGGACTTGTCCTTCTTCCAGTAGTGGGGGTTTTTGACCATGAGGACATGTTGACCAGGTAGGTACTCTTTCAGTTTGTAGGCACCGGTTCCGATGACGGATTCAGGGGCGGCATCGAGTCCCCAAGTAGAATTGAACCTACCAGCCTTAACACTCTCTTTGAGGATATGGCAAGGGAGGATCTCTTGAGACATACTTCTTAAGAAGGGAGCAAAACGGATAGGGAGTTTGAATCTTACGGTGCAATTGTCCACCTTTTCAACCTCAAACTCCTTTCCTTCAATGGTGAAGATGTCCTTAGCCGAGTTTGGGACTTCGGGGTTATAGATCAGATCTTTGAAGGTAAAGACGACATCATCGGCAGTGAAAGGTGTTCCATCCGACCAGAGGACATCATCCCTTAGATAGAAGGTCCAGACGAGGCCATCGGCGCTTACCTCCCAGCTTTTGGCTAGATTCGGTTCTACTTCGGTGGTAATACCATTGGTCCTAGTCAGTCCCTCAAAGATTAGACCGGTGATGACCGTGGTTGAGGTCTCCTTGGCTAAGATGGGGTTAAAGGATTTAGGATCAGAGGTAGTTGAGAGTGTGATCTGGCCCCCGTATCGGCCGATGGTTTCAACATAGGTTGCGCTCTGGGGGGCTTCTATATCACAAGGCTTATCCTTTTGACCGCAACCACTTGCCAATAAAAGAATCACGGCTATTAAAGAGATAATCTTTTTCAAGGTCTCTCCTTTTTCCTCGAGTGTTTCTTTAGTCTTCTAATCCTTACTTCTTGACATTTTTACCTTCTTTGGTCTTTTCTTCAACTGGGGCTTCGATCTTCTCTTCGACTGAGGCCTTCTCTTCGATTGGGGCTTTCTCTTTTCTTGGAAACTCCCTTCTAAGTGAAGGTCGAGATAAAAAGATGAATGATAGAACAAATGAGGTAACCATAAAGAGGATAGCACAGATGGTGGTGAATCTAGTCAAAATATTTCCCCGGCGGGCACCAAAGGCGGTTTGGGACGAACCACCACCAAAAGCGGCACCTAAATCTGCCCCCTTTCCAGCCTGAAGAAGGACGATCAGGATAAGGGTAATACAGATAAAGATATGAAAAACTATTATTAACCCACTCATAGAATTCTAACCTCCAAAAAAGTAGTGATAGATACCAACCTTTTTTAAATTATGCCCCAAATTTCTTCAACTTTTGGGCATTGGCTAACATCAAGGGCATAAGATGGATTGCGGAAAGCCGCCCCAATCCCCCTTGGATACAGGCTGTCTCTCCAAAAGTGGTCACCTGATCCTGCCGGCAGAACTTGGACCAGAGGAGCACTGGAACAGGATGCCAGGAGTGAGACTTCAGCTTTGCCGGTGTAGAATGGTCACCTGTAACCACAAGGACCTCTGGATTCAATTCTACAATAGAAGGGATGTATTTGTCAAGCTCCTCTAAGTCTTTTACCCTTCCTTCAAAGTTCCCATCCTCACCCTTAGAGTCTGGTTTCTTGAAGTGAAGGTAGAAGAAGTCATAATCCTTGAAGTATTCTTTTAAGGTCTCGATCTGGGCCTCTAAGGTCTCACCTGTTGGGAGGAGTTCCATCCCAAGCAGTCGGGCGAGGCCACGATACATCGGATAGGTAGCGATACAGGAGGGATTGAGTTGGTATAACTCCTGAAATGTTGGAAGTTGAGGATTCTTAGCAAACCCCCTGAAGAGGACCATATTGGCGGGGTAGTGCTCCGAGAGGCGCCTCTTAGCCTCATCTATGAACCTATTTACCATTTGAGCAGTCCTCTCCGCCTCTTTTATGAGGGGAAGGACAAGTAGTGGCTCAAGACCTATCCTCTGAGGATCAGAGTCGGTAAGCTCATCGTAAAGATCCTCCCCTTGGAAGATGGCGGCAAACCGGTGTTCTTTGACCGGTGCCACCGTGACCTTAACACCTTCTATCTCAATACCATCTAAGAGTTGGCAGAACTCTACATTCTTTTCAGTAGTGATCCTTCCAGCACGGCGGTCGATGATCACCCCATCGGTATTGATCGTAGCAAAGTTGCCCCTTGCCGCAAGATCCTTTGGTCCAGGAGAGAGCCCCGCTCCTAAGACCTCTAAGATTCCTCGGCCGATCTCATACCTCAAGGGGTCATAGCCGAAGAGGGAGAGATGGGCTGGGCCGCTGCCTGGGGTGACGCCAGGTAGAATGGGATCCATTAGGCCACAGATCGACCTTGCTGCTAAATCGTCTAGGTTAGGGGTCTTGGCTGCTTCAAGTTCGGTCTTACCATCCTCCTTGGGCAGACCACCAAGGCCATCGGCCACCACAAGTACAATCTTCGACTCATTTACTGTAGAGAGTTTCTTCAGTAATTCTTGATTATCCATGTCAATTCCAAGATTAACACCACTCTATTGTACCACAGAAATCTCGGTATTTCAAGATTTTTCTTGATTTTGTCCTCTAATATTGGTATCATTTTAGATAGACTTTAGGGGGTAGATCTTTAAAATGAGAATGTCAGAACTTCTTTTACCTACATTATTTGAAGAACCGAGGGAGGCTGAGAGTATCAGCCACAGGTTGATGCTCCGTGCAGGTCTAATCCGGATGCTAGCTGCCGGGATTTATTCCTTCTTGCCGTTGGGTAATCGAGTTCTCTTAAAGGTAATCCGGATCATCCGAGAGGAGATGGATCGGATTGGCGCTCAAGAGCTCCTCATGCCGGCCCTTCATCCCAAGGAGCTTTGGATGGAGACGGGTCGATGGGAGCTCTATGGTCAGGATATGTTCAAGTTCAAGGATCGCAAAGATCGGGAGTTCGGTCTTGGGCCCACCCACGAAGAGGTCATTACCGATATTGTCCGGAAGATAGTCCGCTCGTATCGGGGCCTACCCAAGATACTCTATCAGATCCAGACCAAATTCAGAGATGAACCAAGACCCAGATTTGGAATCATGCGAGGTCGGGAGTTCATCATGAAGGATGCCTATAGCTTTGGTCGTTCAGATGAGGAGGCAGGGGCAAGCTATGAGAATGTCTACACCGCCTACTGCCGGATATTCGAACGCCTGGGCTTGGACTATCGTGCGGTAGAGGCAGACCCAGGCCTGATCGGTGGTTCAAGTTCTCATGAGTTCATGGTTATGGCTGAATCTGGTGAAGATCTTACTGTAATCTGTGACTCCTGCGGTTATGCGGCCAATCTGGAACAGGCTGAGGTAGGAGAGAGAAGAGGAGAGAATAAGGAAGAGTTAAGGGTATTGGAGTTGAAAGAGACACCAGGAATGAAGACAGTTGAGGAGGTCAGTAATTTCTTGGGTGTCTCTTCTGAAAGATTGATCAAGACCCTTCTCTATAAGGCAGATGGCCGGGTAATAGCGGTACTCGTTCCGGGTGACCGTGAGGTCAATGAGACGAAGCTCCGGCGGCTCCTTGGATGTTCTTGCCTTGAGATGGCTGATGTTAAGACCATTGAAGAGGTGAGTGGGTGCGAGGTCGGTTTTAGTGGACCAATCGGCTTAGAAGGGGTGTTGATCATCGCTGATGAGAGCATTAAGGAGGGTAATAATTTTGTTGTAGGTGCTAATAGGACCGATGCCCACTACCTCAACGCCAATTTAGATAGGGACTTCAAGGTGGGGATCTTTGGAGATGTCAAAATAGCTGAAGAAAAAGACCCCTGTTCCCGATGTCAGGGGAGTCTAAAGATCTGCCGGGGGATTGAATTGGGACACGTCTTTAAGCTTGGGACTCAGTATTCTGAAGCTATGCACGCCCTCTTTATGGATGAAGAGGGAAGAGAGAGACCGATCATCATGGGTTGTTATGGGATTGGTGTCACTAGGCTTATAGCAGCTATCATTGAGCAGAGCCATGATGAAAAAGGGATCATCTGGCCGATGTCGGTGGCCCCTTACAAGATTCTGATCTTACCCGTAAACATCACCGACAACTTCCAGAAAGATCTCTCTGAAGAACTTTACAAGGAACTCTTAGATCAAGACATTGAAGTCCTCATCGATGATCGGGATGAGTCTGCAGGAAGGAAGTTCAACGATGCCGATCTTATAGGGATACCCCTACGCCTCTTCATTGGCAAGAAGGCCAAAGAGACAGGTAAGATCGAGATCTCCTATCGAACCGGCGAGAAATTCTTTGAAGAGAGAGAAGAGATATCTGAGAAGATAAAAGGGTTGATTGACATCAGTGCGAAGACTCCTACCGACTACCTCTGAACATCCTTGTTCATTCTAATTAGCTAAAGGATCTACTTAAAGACAAGTATAATCGCCAATCCCATTTAATATCCATTGGAATTGACCTTGACCACTTTAGACCGATCGATGTAGATCAATCGAGAACCAAGAAGATTCTGATGATTTATAGTTCCCATCCTATTAAGGTTTTCGGATTGGCCTTGAGGCGTTTAGATTGATTAAAAGTAGATATCCAGATTGAGCCACCACCGAAGTTGGGCTTTTCCTTCACATATTTCCAAAATCCAGAGATTCTGTTCCTTTACTCGATTTCTACTTCTTGACCATCAAGAAGCTGTTACCACCTTACTTAGGATTTATTTTTTGCAGTAATACATTAAATATAAATATTTGCATAACAGTCTGGAAGCATATAATATTGGCTGTTCTTTTAGGATCCTTTCGGTATAGCCAATTCTAAGACCTCTTACTCCTTGCCAATTCCTATCCACTAACTGCTAAGAACTGTTATTATTTACCTATAGACTTATTTCTTATAGTGATACATTAAATAATAGTATATTTATCTTGTAAAATCTTTGACTTATCCGTAAGCTTGAAGTGGCTATAAATTAAGGAGATATACTCAATATGCCGATAACAAAATAAGGGAAATGATTGAAAAAATTCTATTAATGGATACTTGGCCGTTAATCATTTATGTAAATTGGTTACAATGGATCCTTTAGTCAGTGTGGTCATTACTACTTGGAATAGAAAGGAGGATTTAAGAGGGACATTATTACAACTTAAGAACCAGGATTACAATAACTTAGAGATAATTGTTGTTGACAACAATTCGAACGATGGGACAAGGGGGTTACTTGAAGAAGGATTCAAGGAGGTGAGATCTATCTTTCTCCCAGAGAATTTGGGTGTTGAAGGGACCAACATAGGTATGAAGGAGGCAAGAGGGGAACATATTCTCCTTTTGGATAACGATTCCTTTCCCAAGGAGGATGCCATTGTGAAAATGGTTAGGGTCTTCAAGAGCGATCCTAAGATTGGAATAGTTGCTTTCAACATTCGTTCTCCTATTTACAGAAGAGAAGATAAAGAGTATACAGTCCAAGATCCCCAATCCGCATATGGCTTTAGTGGAGGAGGGGCAGGGATCAGACGGACCATCCTTGAAGAGGTAGGGTATTTTCCAAAAGAGTTCTTCCTGTACCTTTGCGAGCAGGATCTCTCTCTTCGGGTGTTGAATGCTGGGTATGAGATCGTCCACTATCCGGATATCATTGCCTACCATCGTACCTCTGGGGTTAGTCGGGCAAGAAGGGAGATCGCTTACTACTATACCAGGAACCTGGTCTGGATCCTCTTAAAGTACTACCCTTTTAATAGGCTCTCTCCAAAGATGATTGAGCTTATTTACATGGTTTTCTATGCCAGTCTGGAGCAGAGGACGTTTGTCTATCTTAAGGCCCTCTTGGATGCCCTGAAGGGCTCAGGTAAGATTTTAAGCTCAAGGGTTAAAATAAAGGAAGAGGTACTAAGGAGGGTAAGGATTCCCACAAGGCTTGTCTTTACCCACTACCGCTGAAATTTTACCCAAGAGACTTTTGATTAAGAGAAACAATGTCACTCGAAGTCTTTGATCGAGTAAAACTATCATCAGAAAATATGAAACTCAACTGTTGGGAGAGGGGATTCCGGTCTTCCCTCCTAAAGTCGATGCCTACGAATCGATTCTCATAAAGAAGGAGAAACATCTCGGAGAGGGAGATGGGATGAATGTTGTGAACCCTGGTGGGCTACCTATATTCATAGGGATGGAACAGTTAGGCCATGCTGTATTGGTGCAAAAAATTCCATCTACCCGTGAATACAAGTTGGGTTTTGATATTGAGGCAGCTCTTGGACTGATCGAAATTACTTTAAAGAGAGAATTTGAGAGGAGTAGAGAAGGAGGCAATTAGGCGTATTGAAGAAGGTGGTCAATTTCAATGAGATGATTAAGCCAATCTATCTTAAGATGGATTGCGGCCAGAAACTCTCCAAAGGGGAGATGCTCCTTCTGCTCATAGATAAGATATTGAACGCAAACTGGGGAGTCCAGCGGCTTACAAATTTACCTTATCAACCAGGATCAATTGAGGGAAGGGTGGATAATATTCTAGTTATTCAAACTTCCTCTATAGGTGATGTGGTTTATACCACTCCTGCACTACGAGGACTGCGTGAAAAGTATCCCCAGAGCCGTATCTCTCTTTTAACCTCAGAGATCCCCAAGGAGATAGTTGTCGGGAATCCGAATGTAGATGAGGTCTTCTCATTTCCAAGGGAACGCTGTCTTAGAGACCTCAGGGATGGGAAGAAGGACTTCTGGAAGATAGTGGCCGATATATACAGACCTATCAAAGAGTTACAGCTTAGTGACTTTGATCTAACCTTGAACCTTTCAGTAACTCCTATGAGTGCTGTGCTAACCCATCTCATTGGCGGAAGGAATGTTTGGGGTCTGATGGTGAATGAGTTTGGCCGACCGAAACTCGTGGGATGCGCTTGGAGTCTTTATACTTTTTACATCAAGGCTAATCGGGTGATGCAAGATCTGAATCGGCTTGACTTAATGGAATTGCACTTGCGTATGGCCGATGTCAATCCCTCAAAGAGAGAACTCCTTATCTCCATTGAGGCGGAGATTAAAAACAGGTGTCTTCAGATTCTTGACGATTATGGAGTGAAGCAAGGGGATCTTGTTATCGGCCTCAATCCTGGCGCTGGTTTTAGATCCCGGTGCTGGCTTAAAGAGAGGTTTGCCCAACTGGGAGATCGTTTAAACGAGGAATATGGGGCAAAGATCATCCTCTTTGGGGGGCCTAAAGAGGAGGATTTAGCTAAAGAGATAGCGGAGATGATGAATCAAAGGCCTATCAATTTGGCGGGAAAGACCTTTCTTAAGGAGTTAGCAGCATACCTTTCCAGATGCGATTGTCTGATTACTAATGATACTGGAGCGATGCACATTGCTGCAGCTGTGCACACACCGATCATCGGCATCTGCGGTCCAACTCGGGTTGGTCCATTGGGCAAGGAGGGACATCTTTTACTCCAAGCAGATCTTGACTGTATTGGGTGTGGCACTACTTC
>DNCN01000130.1 GCA_003485015.1 bacterium | reverse complement strand
CTGTCACTGGTGCAAGCAACACCAATGCAGAAGATGCAATCAGTTCATTGGATGCAGCTATCTCAATCAAGATCAGAGGGCGGACAGAGGTTGGTGCCTATGAGGTTGGACTGAACAGTATCATTGACGCCTTGCGGATAATGCAAGAGAACCAGTCAGCGGCCCGATCCAGGATCAAAGATCTAGACTTTGCTAAAGAGTCTATGGCCTTCACAAAGAGTCAGATTCTGGAGCAGAGTGGTATGGCTATGTTGGCTCAGGCCAATGCTGCACCGCAGAATGTTTTAGGGCTGATTTAAAGCCAGTTTGGAGAAGACTGAGGAATGGGAAGGAGGAAGATATCCTCCTTCCCTTCTTTTGTTTCCTGTGTAATTATCTCTGAAGATTTTTCCACAATTCGCAATCTTTGTTCGCTATGGGATGAACTGATAGCTATTTGTTAAAGCAAGTATCCCTTAAGACCGATAAATAGAAAAGGATTATTGCCTGTTTTTATTACACATTTAAGGAGAATTGTATGGCAGACGAGGGAGGTAAGATTGTTGGAGCTACATCCGGAACGTATTCTGGGATAGACTGGATGTCGAATATTATTCCTCAATTGGTCAATATTGAACGTCGTCAAATCGGAATATGGGAGAGGCAGAAAGCGGAGTATAAACTTGAGCAGGATGCCTGGCGGGATGTAAATATGAGGTTTTCAAGCCTCAAAGATAGAAGTTATGATCTTTTGCAGGATTCTACCTGGAAGAAGGTAGGTATTACCTCATCCGATAATAACTACGTTACTGCCACGGGTGGTGGTGGTGCAGTTGCGGGAATGTATGATTTCAGGGTTCGTCAGCTCGCTACTAACTCCACATTGGTAAGTTCAAATGATCTAAATAACCATGCTGCTAAAAGAAGTAGCAAGGAAGTAATCTCGGGGGCATCAAGGAGAGTGAATCTAGCGACGACCACAAATCCATGGACGCAGTTTGATAATGCCATCGATGGAAATATTACTATTTCTAATGCTGTTGGTGTAAGTGCCGTATTTACTATCTCAGGGTATAGCAGTGTTCAGGCATTGATCGATGCCGTTAATACAGATTCCACTCTCAATGCAGGGGACCGAGGTGTACAGTTGCGATATAATAGTGAGACCGACAGATTCATCATTGAATCGACGGGAAGTGCCACTGTTCTGGGTTTAAATGAGACAGGAACAAACTCCTTCTTTAAAGAGGTCAAGATCACTATCAACCACCCAGACCCTCCATGGACTGACCAAGATGGTACTAAACCAGGTGATGACGTGGGTATTAATCCTACCGTCAAGCTTTCCGAGGTAAATTTTGATATTACGCTTAGTGATTCTGGCTCATTTAAGGTGAATGGCACAACAATTAACTGGACTAAAACCGGTAATACACTCAATGGAATTATGAGCGCGATCAATACCTCAGCTGCTGGTGTAAGTGCCTTCTATGATGAGAGTCTGGATAAGATGATTCTGAGTAGCAAGGCAATCGGTGCATACAACATTGAGGTGAAAGATATTTCGGGTAATCTGGCAACAGCCTTAAAGATAAATAACGTTGCCTGCACGCTGGGTCAGGAGGCCAAGTTCACTATCAACTCAACCAACGATGCCGATGAGATTACTAAGAACTCCAATACCTTCACCATTGCCGGAGTTACCTTTACCCTAAATAAGGCAAATACCTCCACCGGTACTTATGGCACTAATTGGTATGCAAATACTGATGGTAAGACCACAGTTACAGTAGCCCAGGACTTAGACGCTATAAAGAAGTCGATCAAGGATTGGGTTGATCAGTGGAATTCAAGTATGGGTTTTTTAAGGAGCAAGATGGCTTATGATGCAGCTGCCAGGAAGATTTCGGAATTGACGGGTAATGGTACGGCTATAGGTATTCAGCAGCAAGTGTATACCTTGAGTACCACACGGTATGATGAAAAGTATAACGATACACCCATCTTAGCCAAAGATATGAACCAATTGGCTCACATCGGGATTACCTTAGGAGCCTTTAGATCTGGCAGTGAAGGGAAACTGGTTGTTGACGATGCGGTTTTGACTAAGGCCCTGACCGAGAGACTCGAGGATGCAAAGAAGCTTTTTGGGGTAGCCAAGGATGGAGGAAAGGTTAAGGACTATGGAGTGGCCTATAGGGTCTATAAATATACCGATGATCTGACCAAGCTTACGGGGACAATCGCTGGTCAAATCAACCTTTATAGTAACCCTCATAAGACAGGTTTGATGGATCGTATTGATCAGCGGATAGAAGATTATGAGAAGTACGTAAAAAGGTACGAAATGAATCTTCGTAAGCAGTTCGAGGCGATGGAGATGACTATTAGTCAGATGAAGACTCAGCAGAACATGTTTGGAGCTTATCTTATGGGAAGGATGCTAAGATAGCTCCCACTAAATCTACTAATAAAAGAATAGAGGGTGCAATGAAGGAAGGAGTATCCAAATGAAGATCTTAGTCAACCAAAGACCTATCGATTTTGAGATTGGGGTTACGGAGACTCTGAAGGATGTCGTTTCTTTGCTCAATAAGTGGACAGCAGAAGGAAATGCCATAATCGTGGATCTTAAGATTGATGGTAAGTCTATTCAACTTGAAGAAGCAATAAATTCTCCTCTTAAGATAGACGAGATAGAGGTCTTAGAGATGGAGCTCCAAGGGGTTGAAGAGATGGTCAAAGAAGGTCTTGAGGAAGTGGAAAACTATCTACCTAGGTTGATTATAGGAATTGATCAGATTGCTGAATTATCAAGACTTAAGGAGTTTGTCGAGGGCCTTGAGTGGCTAAATGAAGTTATTACCAAAGCAGGTAGTCTCATGAAGTGGGACTATAACAAACTGTGTGTTGATGAAGAGCTTATTGAGAAGAAGAGGGACGGGTTGGTTGAGATAGCGAGTCTTCTTAAGGAGAAGGTAGAGAATAAAGATATGGAAGGGGCGAGCACTATCTTAAAGGATAGAGTCAAGCCTCTTCTTGAGGGATGGGTAGAGGCTTTACCTACATTGATCAAGAAGATTCCTAAGAAAGAGGACACTCAGGCCCTCCTTTCCAAATTAAAGGGGGTATCAAGCAGATTCCCTGACCTCTCCAAGGAGATAGAAAAAATTTCAGTCTATCTTCAGACGGGAGAGATGACTGAAGCTATGGAGCAGTTTCAGAAGACTATTGATGAACTTCAGTCTATGATTCATCTCCTTCAAGAAATAAGGATCTTTTTTGATTTGGACTATCGGGTCATAAAGGTCAAGGAGGAGACTATTGAAGAGAGGTGCCAGGAACTGGATGAACTCCTCTCTGAAATAATTACTGCTTTTGAGAACGAAGATATCGTTATGCTAGCGGATCTTTTAGAGTATGAACTTTCGCCCCTCCTCTCCCGCTGGGGGGAGGTTATTACTGCGGTTATAGCTGAGGTTGAAAAGAGAATCAACTAAAAGGGCTGAGGTTTTTCTCTTGACAGAATTAGAAAGATAGATAGAATATTTATTATAATATCGAACGTTTAAAGGTGTTAGATCGATAGCAAAATTAATCTCATTCTTCTTTACCAGGTTTTTCTTATCACTTTAAATGGGCGGATCAGAAATATGTCCAAATGGTTTGAACATAATGATTTTAAGCCTAATCCAATCTTGATTGTTCACCAAAATCTGCTTACAATAATCCTCCAAAAAACAGAAAAATTATGGTTTAAAATTACGTGATTTAACATTTGATGATAATATAAATCCTATTTTGTGATAAGAAGTTTGACGTTTCCTATGCCGACAACCCAAGAGAGGGATGAGAAAAACAGAGGAAAAGATCAGAGTTGGAATAATAGGCGCTGCTAGCCTGACATCTGGGGTATTATTAAAATTATTGGCCAACCATAGATATGCTACCATAGTTTTATTGGCATCCGAAACTCAAGACGGGCAAGAGGTAGGAGATATTCACAGATTTCTGAGGAATATTCTTGACCTCAAAACTGTCAGGTATAACTCTGATGAAGTCATAGAAGAATGTGATGTTGTATTCTTCTCAAAACCCCATGGTGAGTTCTTAGAAGGGGCTTCGGATTTAATCAATAAGGCTCGAAAGATTAAACCGAAGATTAAATTTATTGATTTAAGTGCAGATTTTAGACTGAAAGATGCTAATTCATATAAGGAATGGTATGGTTTTGTCCATAAAGATGAATTCCTTCTTGAGAGTGCAGTTTATGGACTTTCGGAGGTATATTATCAAGAAATAAAGAAGGCATTCCTTATAGCAAATCCAGGGTGCTATCCCACTTGTACTATCCTTTCGGTAGCACCTTTATTTGGTGATCAGCTTGTAGACATAGAGAGAGCGATCATTGTAGAAGCAATCTGTGGTGTTTCTGGTGCGGGGAGAAAGCCAAATGAGAGAAATTTAGCCATGGAGGTCGAGGAGAATATCAAGCCTTATAAGATAGGCATCCACCCCCATATACCAGAAATAGAACAAGAATTAGGCCTTTTAATCAAAGATAAGATTAGTGCCCTCTTTGTTCCCCATGTAGCCTCTTTTAAATATGGGATGCTCACCACAACTTATCTTAAACTTCAAAAGGAGATGGTATTTGAAGATATTGTTGAAAGATATCGTGAATTTTATAAGAATAAACCATTTATTAGAATCCGCAAAAAAGGAGAATATCCAGAGATCCAAAATGTGGAGAGCACCAATTTTTGCGATATTGGCATTCAAATCGATAAGAGAACAGATATTTGTATAATAATGGGCTGCATAGATAATCTGCTTAAAGGTGCAGCAGGTCAAGCTATCCAAAATATGAATATTATGTTTGGGTTAGACGAGACAGAAGGCTTGCCTTTTTCGAATATCTTAAGGAGAGTCAATTCTTAAGCCCAACTCTTTTAGCTCCAAGAGAAGGATTTTTCCCACAAAGTTGAACCAACCCCTAAGTTAAGTTATTGCAACATGTTTGGATTGTTTTTTTCAGAGCTTGTAATCTATAAAGCAAAAATCCAAGACCCCTATTTCAAAACCAAAAGTGGGCTATTGTCCAAAAAGAGAAGAACTGAGTGTATTCCACTATTAAAGAAGAGATAACCTCCTTACTCCATGAGGCACTTTTGAAGGCAGAAGAAAAAGGGATGCTCCCACCAATTGGAAAATCCATAAATATACCTTTGGAGACCCCTCGCTATCCATCCCATGGGGATCTATCAAGTTCTATTGCCTTTTTATTGACCCAGGGGTCTAGCGCAAGACCCATTGAGGTGGCTCACTCCTTAGTCGGACTCATCCAGATTGACAAAGAATTGGTCGGGCACCTTGAAGTTGCAGGCAGGGGTTTCATAAACTTCTTTATTGCCCCCTCTCGACTCCATAGATTTCTTCGTGAGTTTGATGAAATGCCCCTCCCAGATATTGGTAAGGGCCGAAGGGTACTGATTGAGTTTGTCAGTTCGAATCCTACCGGACCCCTCCATGTTGGTCATGGAAGGGGGGCTGTCCTGGGAGATGTACTGGCCAATCTCTTGGAGGCGACAGGATTTAAGGCCGAGCGAGAGTATTACATTAATGACGTTGGAAATCAGATTCAAGCCTTAGGCCGTTCTCTTAAGGCCCGGTATCTAGAGTTATTAGGGGTTGAACATGAATGGCCGGAGGATGGTTACCAAGGTGAATATTTGATCGAGATTGCTCGAGCCCTTCTTGAAGAAAGGAAGGATGGTTGCCAGGATTTCCCCGTAGACTTTTTTGCCGAATACGCCTTAGGACATATCACTGAGGAGATGAAGACAACACTCCTTAACTTTGGGGTAAGATTTGACCACTGGATAAGTGAGAAAGGACTTTACAAGATGGGCACCTTAAATAAGACCATCCAGGATCTAAAGGAGAGAGGTTATATCTATGAACAGGAAGGAGCCTTTTGGTTTAGGGCCTCCTTATTTGGCGATGAAAAGGATCGGGTGCTTATTCGAGAGACAGGGGAGCCCACCTATTTTGCGGGTGATTTAGCATACCACCTCAATAAATACAAGCGGGGATATGATAGGTTGATAAATATTTGGGGTCAGGATCATCACGGTTATGCGCCAAGGATAAAAGCGGCGATATCAGCCTTTGGTTATTCGAAAGATACACTCGATATCCTTCTCTACCAGATGGTCAGTCTCCTGCGTGATGGCAAACCGGTAGCCATGTCTACTCGGCGGGGAGAGTTTGTTACCTTGAGTGAAATCTTAGAAGAAGTAGGTCGAGATGCTGCTCGCTTCTATTATCTTATGCAGAGCTCTCGGGCACACTTAGACTTTGACCTAGAATTGGCGAAACAGAAATCAACTGATAACCCAGTCTACTATGTGCAGTACGCCCATGCCCGGATATCGAGTATCTTTGCCCAAGCCTCAAAGAGAGGTATAAGGCTACCTCCAGCTAAGGAAGTGAACTTATCTCTCCTCAACTTGAAGGAGGAGCTTGAGATAATCACCAAATTAGAAACCCTAAGAGAGGAGATTACAAACTGTGTTATAAATTATGAGATACATCGCCTTACTACTTACCTCATAGAGCTGGTCTCTAAGTTCCATAGTTACTATAAACACCATCGTATTATCTCTCAAGATCTGGCAAAGACTGCTGCCCGGTTGATTCTCGTCCGGACAGTCCAGATGACTATAAAGAAGGTGCTCGGTCTTCTGGGAATCAGTGCGCCGGAAAGGATGTAAAAGAATGAATATTGCCGAGTTACATTCGAAAACAATGCCTGAATTGACCACGTTTGCCCGCTCTCTTAATATCGGTGGGATAAGTGGGATGAAGAAGCAAGACTTGATCTTTACTATCCTCCAGGCCCAAACAGAGAAGAATGGTTATATCTTCGGGGAGGGGGTACTCGAAGTTCTTTCAGAGGGATACGGTTTTTTGAGATCCAGCGAATATAGCTATCTTCCTAGTCCTGATGACATCTATGTTTCACCAAGTCAGATCAGGAAGTTCAACCTTCTTACCGGCGATACGGTCTCTGGCCAGATTCGTCCTCCCAAGGAGAACGAGAGATTCTTTGCCCTGCTTAAAGTAGAAGCCCTTAACCACGAGGACCCCGAGGCAGTCAGTCAGCGGATCTTCTTTGACAACCTTACCCCCCTCTACCCCTGCGAGAGGATAAACTTAGAACGGGAGCCGGAGGAGATTTCAATGAGGGTTATGGATCTTATCACCCCTATTGGTAAGGGCCAGAGGGGATTGATCGTAGCGCCACCAAGGACGGGCAAGACCATTCTCCTCCAGAAGATCGCTAACTCCATTACTACCAACCACCCAGAGATTTGCCTCATTGTGTTGCTTATCGATGAGCGGCCAGAGGAGGTGACTGATATGGAACGTTCTGTAAAAGGTGAGGTTATCTCTTCTACCTTCGATGAGCCGGCCGAGGAACATATCCGAGTGGCTGAAGTAGTGATTGAGAAGGCCAGACGTTTAGTTGAGCATAAACGGGATGTGGTAATTCTGCTCGACTCCATCACCCGGCTGGCCAGGGCCTATAATCAAGTCAGTCCCAGCTCAGGAAAGGTTCTTTCAGGCGGGGTTGACTCAAATGCTCTTCATCGACCAAAGAAGTTCTTTGGTGCGGCCCGGAATATCGAGGAAGGGGGAAGTTTGACTATTCTAGCGACAGCTTTGATCGATACTGGAAGTCGGGCCGATGAGGTTATCTTTGAGGAGTTTAAAGGGACAGGAAATATGGAGCTCCACCTTGATCGGACCTTAATCGACCGGAGGCTCTATCCAGCCATCAACATCAACCGGTCAGGGACCAGAAAAGAAGATCTCCTTCTGGGTCCGGATGAGTTGAACAAGGTATGGCTTTTACGCAAGGCCCTCAACCCCCTTAATCCGGTTGAGGCCATGGAACTACTCTTAGAGAAGATGAGGGTAACCAAAGGCAATAAGGAGTTCTTTGCCACCATGATGAATAAGGCTTAGCCTCTGACAACGAATCCTCTTTTAAAGATCCAATTTTTACATGACTCTTGATAAATAGAATCAAATTCCTGTTGTAGATTTAACGGCTTCTTCCAGATCTATCGCTCCATCATAGAGGGCCCTGCCGACGATGACTCCTTTCAGATTGAGTCTTTTGAGTTTTTCTATATCTTGCATCGATGAGATTCCACCCGAGGCAATAACCTCTAGAGTTGTTGTTCTTATCAATTCAGCTATGCCCTCAAAGTTAGGACCTCTCATCATTCCATCTCGGAGGATATCGGTATAGATTATTCCGGCAATACCTGTCTCTTCGAGACCTTGGAATAGGTCTTTAGTCAAGATCCGAGTCTCATCCTGCCAGCCTTTGATCGAAATCCTTTCCCTTCGGACATCAACTCCCACAAGGATTCTTCCAGGAAACCTCTTTGCGGCCTCCCTGATCAGTTCTGGATTTAAGATGATACTTGTTCCCAAGATGGCCCATTCTACACCAAGACTCAGGACCTCTTCAATATCCTCCATTCTTCGAATTCCGCCGCCAAGCTCCACAGGGATCTCCACTGCCGCTAAGATCCTTCTTATAACCTCTATATTCTTCGGGCTTCCCTCAAAGGCACCATCAAGATCAACAATATGGAGCCTCCTGGCCCCCTTCCTTTGCCAGAGCAAGGCTGCATCCTCTGGTTTAGAGGAGTATACGGTTTCATCTTCTGGTCGCCCCTGACGGAGACGGACCACCTGACCGTTCTTTAAGTCAATAGCGGGAATGACGAGCATCTGTCCCTCCAATCAGCTCATAGTCGAGAATTCACAGCCAAAGGGAGTTTTAGGTTACAGCCCTATTATTTGATGATCTCGAAGACGATGCGATAGACTGGGTAGCTATGATCGTATTCATAGAAACTCCGATTGAAGAATCTATTTATGAAAGGGAGGGTATCCTTGGGACCAAAGTGGCGCAAGAGTAACATCCCGAACCAACTTCCCAGATACCCATTCTTGTAAGTGTGATATTCCAAACCCCTATCTTGTAGGTAAGATTCTACCTCTTTGGTGTCTGGAAGTCCGTGTCTGATGTGCTCTTCAAGATAGGGATCTTTGGTCAGTTCATAAATAAACCTTTCTACCTCTTCAGCCTCTTTGGTTGGAATAGCTAAGTAGATTCGATCCTTAGCCACCCGGATCAATTCTTCAATAAATCTCTTTCTCTCTTTGGATGGGATATGTTCTAAGGTGTCGATACTTACCGAGACATCAAAATCTCTGTCTGGATAAGGGAGGTCTGTTCCGTCTATACCTGTTGTCATCTTATCAGCCACTACTACTCTATGTTCCGGTGCAAAATGCTCTAGATTGCCCACCCCTCCCCCGACATCGAGGATCTTCAGTCCACTCTTTTTGAAGTTATTTATAAGATCACTCACCATCTTCAGCCGTTGATATTCATCAAAAGAGAGGAGTGTCTCATCAAGACCCTCATCTATACTGAACCAATTCTGCATCTTTCATCTCCAGAGGGTAGATTCTAAGTCAGAGACCGATCTTCACCACTAAAAAATACTTGCCAAATCCTCGGTTATTATGGTAGATTTAAGTAAACTTTTAAGGGAGAAGAGTATGTCCAAAATATGCCAGATCTGTGGTAAAAGACCATCTACAGGTCACAATGTCAGCCACTCAAATCGAAAGACAAAACGACGCTGGTTACCCAACCTCCAACGGATTAAAGTAAAGATCGATAACACTGTTAAGCATATTCGCGTCTGCACCCGTTGTATCCGTTCAGGGAGGGTTGTGAAAACAATCTAATCTGCTTAAGAGATATAATCCTTTATTCCTGCCTCGATGCTAAACCCTGCCTTAAAGCCTAGGAGTTTGTTAGCCAACTTAGTATCAGCTAAGGTCTGATTCTGATAGAAAGCAGTATAAGGATTATCGAAGTATTCGGGTTTAAAGGAGATCGAAAGGGTTTCATTCAAGATCTGGATTATCTGATTGAAGGTTGTGGCTTGACCTGTTCCCACATTGACCACACAGGATTGATCAGTCTCCATCGCCTTGAGATTAGCTAAAATCACATCTTTAATATAGATAAGATCGCGAAACTGCTCACCATATTTGAAGATTCTGGGTCGCTTTCCTGCCTTCATCTGCTGGGCAAGCTGATAGATCATACTGGCTGATTTATTCTTGTACTCCTCCTTAGGGCCGTAAACATTGAAGTATCGGAGGCCAACGGTAGTTATCCCGTATCTTTTGGTATACTTTAGGGAGAGATTCTCTATCAGATATTTGGAGAAGGCATAGGCATTGAGGGGCGAGAGCTTTTGATCCTCTCTCATCGGTGTAGGACCATTTCCATAGACACCGGCTGATGAAGCATAGATGAGTTTCACCCCCCGCTCGACTGCAAAGTTGGCTACCTTCCTAAAACCTTCCACATTACTCCGGATCATCTCCGCATCGTTAGTAAAGGTGGTATCGGTGATAGCTGCCTGGTGGAAGATGATGTCGAAGTCCACATCTTTAAATCTTGAGGATAGATCAAAGGTAGCTAAATCCTGGACAATGAGTTCCCCCTTAAAGTCGGTCAGGTTCTTGAAGTTGGATGAAGAGAGATCATCAATGATTGTAACCTCTGCTCCCTGAGCTTCAAGCTCAAGGGATAGATTTGACCCAACAAACCCTGCTCCACCTGTAATTAAAGCCCTCACCATTAACCTCTACGGGACATAACCTCAAAATTATGGTAAGTTTGTTTATTATACTCAGAAATCGGCCGATGTCAAGGAAAAAGACCTTCTCTAAGGAGTGGGGGAAGGCTTTAAGGATCGTCCCTGCCTCCAGAAATCTCCACAATTTTCTAAAACTTCTAAACTTTCAAAAGAGAATGAGTTGGACTGAGACTCAAAGATTAA
>DNCN01000152.1 GCA_003485015.1 bacterium | reverse complement strand
TGTGGATAATATGAATAACTTAACTCCCCAGAACCAGATTTTACTGGATCCCATTACCCTACTTTTATTTTAACTTAGTTGACACCAGAGCATCTTCTCTGGTAGAATGTATCAATCTAAATTATTCTAACCAGAAAGGAGGGTATGACAATGGAGGTAGAAGTTCGCTATTGCCCGTCTTATTCCTTGGCCATAGTTAAGCTTAAGTCGGGAGAGTCTATCACCGCCGAGGCGGGAGCGATGGTCAGTACGTCCAGTGGGGTCACAATAGAAACCGAAGCTGCTGGAGGCCTCTTGACTAGTCTCAAGCGTAAGTTTCTGGGTGGAGAGAGCCTTTTCATGAACACGTACACCGCCCCGGCAAAGGGAGGCGAAGTCACCTTGGCTCCGCCGCTGCCTGGGGACATGAAAGTATGTAGCTTGAAACAGGAAAGCCTCATGGTGCAATCGGGAAGCTATGTAGCATCCTCCAGGGGTGTTAATTTGGATACCAAGTGGGCCGGTGCCAAAGCCTTTTTTGCTAGAGAAGGGTTGTTTATGCTTAAGGCTAGTGGGACAGGGATAGTAATTATCTCAAGCTACGGGGCGATCCATGAGGTAGAACTGGAACCAGATGAACACTACATTGTGGATACTGGCCACCTGGTGGCCTTTACCGAGGGGGTAAGCTTCAAGATCAAGAGGGTAGGAGGGCTCAAGTCAACTCTATTCAGCGGAGAGGGACTGGTTGTGGATCTGAGTGGGTCTGGCAGAGTCATACTCCAAACCCGTAGTGACGATGCGTTTCTTTCATGGCTTATTCCTAGGTTGCCAAAAGAACGGTCTGGGAGCTAGTCCCGTTCTCTGTTGAAAATTAGGTAGCGGTTCCCTATCCTGATGTAATATCATCAGGGCAAAAAAGGAATGGCTCATGAGAGGGTGAACCGCTATGAGAGAGAGTACAGCAAGGCTAAGCACAAGACAAGGGGATTTTCATAGTGATGGAGGAAAGAGAAGGGTAGCTTTACCGGGTGGAGAGATTTGGGTCGATGCTCATGCAGAGCTTTTAGGACTATCTCTTGCCACAGGATTACAGGTAATGGATGCTATGTTCAGGGAAGAGGTGGAAGCAATTTGTGGTCCACGGTATCAACATTTGACGGATTGAAGAGCCACTCGTTGGGGAAAGACAGGTGGAGGAGTAATTTTGGTGGGACGAAAGGTACCAGTGTTTAGGCCTCGTGTAAGAAGTAAAGGTGGAGGGGAAGAGATATTTCTTTCTACAGGGGATATCCCGTTGACTGTTGAAATTCCATAGTAGCTCCCCTTTCTCATTCTAAGCTACCTCTCCAATATTCTGAAATCCTCGCTTCTTTCTTCCAAGGGCTTGGATTAGAAGGGGAAGGTCTCTATATCCTCTTATCCTCTTGAAGAGTTTCTCTGCCTCAATCAATCCAGTTACTGTCCACCTAAGGGCCATCTTGCCATTCTTCCAGCACTTTACGTTCCTACATACATCTTCAACCACAGATAGAGTGCTCTCAATCATATTGATGGTCTATAGTGATTGACGAAGTGTCTTTAAAAGTCCAAGATCGATAACCGTGAGTGTCTCTTCCAATCCCTCGCGAAGGCTTGAAGCGGCTCCAGGGTGATCTATCTCTAGTCTTGAAGCCAGGTTGGTAAGGATCCTTTTGGCCGTATCCACGTTATCACTCTGGTGGCCTGGCGCATGGTAATTTCAACAGAGGTATGCAATTCCTTAGGTAGGTGTCCCTTGACATTTTCTATCTTGTGGTGGCTTACACCTCTGGATCCGAACCTCTCCAAAAGAGTCTATCTTACTGCTTTATGGAGGGACTTTGAGCCATCAATGACTACAAGGACTGATGCTTCCATACTACCTTGAGACCACGCTCCACTAAATCACTCATTAGGGATTGAGCTACATAGGTATTCTCGGTTGAACCCTCCCAAGCCCCTAAGACATGTTTATGCCCTTCACTGTCTACACCCATGGCCACAATCACCGTATGGTTATCAAATTCAGTTCCATCAATGAAAATTACCGTCAGGGCTAAACCCTCCAGGGAACGATTCAGCCATTCAAGGAGTCTCTTCTTAAAGTCATGGCCACAAAACGATGGCTGACTGCACTCTTAGCTTTGTGCCCTGGAGGCTATCCCGTTAACCTTGGTCTCCAGTGACCCTCTGTATCTCCTGGTACTTACCCCTACGAGTAACTGTTCAAAGACCCTCTTTCTCAATGGGTCTTCATCCTTTAAGTGTTCGCAAGATAGGAAGAGAGAGTTCTCCTCTATCCTCACTCCTGACACGAGGTCTATTGATTTGGATCCTCCTCCCTCCCAAGGTTACCTCTTTATTTGTCCTTCCCCAGCGGAAGTCATTGGAGTCCAAGTGGTGGTGATAACGAGGGCCACATAGGGCTTCTACATCCTCCGCAAACCATAGCCTCAATAAGCCTTTAGTCCTGAAGAGATAGCCAGCTCTGAGAGTTCTGCTCCTTGTATTGATCAAAATTTCTTCTCCAAGTAAAGATACTCTCTTTTCTTCCTCCTCTCTATAAACTTCTTGCCTTTTCTTCTTCTCTATGGTATTATTCTCCATAGCGGTTCCTCCTTTCAAGAAAAGAGTTTTTGTTACCCTGATTATACCCTATCAGGGTGGGGAACCGCTACCTAAATTTCAACAGAGAATGGGACAATCCCGTGTTTATAGCTCACTTTGTTTTGCTTAAGAAATTATTGTAATGGATGATAAGGGATGCCTGTTCTACGTATAACAGAGCGTATCTGGCTTCGTGCATTCGGCATTTCACCCAAATTCCTCGCTATGCTTAGAACCTTGGATGCGCTCAGCCGTTATGTGCAATTGTCGTCCGGCGTAAAAGATATAGAGCAATATTTACTCAAATAGAAAATACACTGCGAAAGAATGGCGATCTCTCCAAAGAACAATTCGATTTGCGTTTTGGAGAATTCAGGACATTATGAATATTAAAAGAAGAATCACTCTGGCAATCATTTTAATATTATTATGTCTTTCTATCGGGACTATTGGATATTCTACGTTTGAAGGATGGAATATTTTTGATTCCATCTATATGACTGTTATTACATTAGCAACTGTCGGATATGAAGAGACACACCCTTTATCTCAACAAGGAAGAATATTTACTGTATTTTTGATAATAATGGGGACAGGAACATTGGTATACGGT
>DNCN01000027.1 GCA_003485015.1 bacterium | reverse complement strand
AGGCTTTATTGTAATCAGAGATGGCCTTATCATAGAAACCTTGATGATGATAAGCATTTCCCCGATTGTTGTAAGCCAAAGCATCTCTTGGATCTATCTCTAAGGCTTTATTGTAATTAGAGATAGCCTTATCATAGAGACCTTGGTAAGCATAAGCAAGTCCCCGATTGTTGTAAGGTAGATCCCAGTTAGGTTTAAGTTCTATTATCTTTCCATAAAGGATTATAGCATCATCATATCGTTTGTTCTCCTGGAGGAACGCAGCTTGGGTGAAGAGAGGGATAACATCTTCTACTTGTAGCATGCCTGGAGTTGTAGGGATAAGCCACTCAGCTACTATAAAGCTCCAACTTAAGGCATCTGGTTTAGGTCTTGCTGTTAAAACAGCTTCCTTTAGTGCAGTTACATCCCCTGCCTTAAGCCTTAAGGTAATGGCCATGAGATGAACCCCACCTGAGACCTCAAGATAGCGACTACGATAGTACATTCCATATACATCTACCTGATAATCTTCTCTTCTCTTTAGAACCTTTAATTTTCTTGGGGTCTTCACTTTCTTCACTCTGTATTCCTTAAGCCAAAAGTCAAGGTCTGGTCTTTCATCCATCTCCTCTATTGCCTTTGTTAGGGCAACCATTTCGTCTAATCCCCAAAGTCTTAAGAAGGATGGGTGCACTTTAGAAAGCTCCTCAAATCTTTCACTAACTGCCTTTGCAAATATATCTCCCTTTATATCTTGAAAGGTAGAGAGGTCTTCTATTTCTTTACCATCTATCTCTGCTGAGAGCACCTCAGTGAATACCCCAACCTTTAGTCCCTTCATAGCTACTACATCCTCTCTCACTGAAACACTGGGAAGCACAGGGTAGAACCAGGAACGAGAGCCGATCTTGCGGCTTCCACCAGTATCCCTTTTTGCCCCCTCTTTTGCTTCCTCCATCCATAAATCCCAGCATGTCTTAAGGACTGGTATACCTGGAGAAAGAAGACCCATGCCTACCTTTTTGAGTCTATAGTCTGCATCAAAGAGGTCTTGGCCAAATTGGGTATCTTCTATTCCTCCTTCAAAGCGTACAATCTGCATATTGGTTCTTTTGGTCTCCTCGGTTGGATCGATGCTTACCAGAGGCCATTTGCCATGGATGAACCTTGCCCGCAAGGCAACAGCAAAGTCATCAAGGGTTAAGGTTGCCCTGCTCTTATCATTTTCACCAATAAGGATAGTATCTTTTGTCTTTCGATCATAGACTAGACCTCTTACTGCAGTAATTCCATCCAGGGTAAAGACTTCGGGATAGAGTATGCGGTAGTCTCTGCCTTTTGAGGTTGATGTAATCCTCTCCTGTGCTACCTTGAGTGAGAATGCTACATACTCAGCAGCATAGAGGTTATGATTGAATAAAAAAGAAAGGCACAAGACAAAAGAGATAGCAGTGATAATGGCTTTTAAATATTTCATCTTTTCTTCTCCTTCTCTTTATGATCAGGCTTTTTTATGTCAAGGCCTGGGGTATAAAGCAGAGTAAAATTAGTCATTACAGGCCAGTTGCCTTTATCTACAAAGGATTGCGCCAGTTCCTCTGTACTTATACCACCCGGTCCACCTTTGGGATAAGTAGGAATAAAAGGTGTTCCCCAGTCCCAACTGGGAACAGCCGCACCCCCTCTATCTGGAGGGGGAAATGGTGGTGGAGTTTTCCTTGCAATATCGGTAGGGTCATAATATTTTTCAGATTTTACCCCAAGGATAACATCTGCACCAGTATCTCTTGCCACTCTTTGAGGGTCATTTGTAGGTGGAACAACCCTTGCTTGGAAACCATATTTATTCAATTCAGATTGAAGAAGATTGGTTCTGAATGGGTCCTGGGACACAATAAGGGCAGTGCGTGGTAGGCTTCCCTCAGGCTTTATCCCTTTATCAACCGTTGATGCAAGAGCGCCGATCTCGGGTAAGGGACGGTCAACGGATGTGTAATAGGCAGGGATTTTTGAGGATGGTTGCCTATTCATTATATTGTTTACAAAATCGGCATAGCGATTCAATTCGGCCACTGTCTTAGAATCAAATCCGACCTGTTTCAGATAAGACGGAGAATACATCTCGCTAAAACCTTGGAGTGGCAAGCCATCATAGGAACGACGTTCTTGAGCAGTTCGCCAAGCCTCTAACAGGTCCTGACGAATACGTTTATTTGCTATCTTCTCTCCAGTCCATCGGAATAAAGGCCAGGTCAAACCCCGAAGGATAGGTCCGCCTAAATCAACGGCTGCTTCTCCAATCATAGCACCTTTGGGACCAGCTATGCACATCCCTGCTATCGCTGCAGTCATTGCGGCTATTCCATCAAGGTATTGAGTTATCACTTCTATATTCATCGTTTTATAACCTAAATGGGATGCTCCTCCAGCAACAAATTTATCTATTCCGAATGTTGTGGGCGGTATTTTGAATGATGGTGGAAGTTTACCTATATGCTTTAGATGATTCACTATAAGAGGCATTTTATTAAGACCGAATTCTCCAGCTTGCTCTAAAGTGTGAGAGACAAGTGGGTTGCGAGTTCCTTCATCAATATCTTTAATTATGGCGGGAAGGAATGAAGAAGGAATTTCTATATATTCTGGAAGTATTTTAGCACCTTCGATACCCTCTAACAACTTAACGCTTTTGTTGAATACTTCAATGCTTGCCGCTAATATTTGTAAAGGGGTGTAAGTTTCATTCAAAAAATTAAGTTTTTTATTAATAATTTGAAGATGAGCAGCCTGGATGGCGAGTTTACTGTAAGAAGTATGAGGGGTGATACCGACAAACATATTCTGTAAACCTATATGGTCCGTTGTTTTGCTTAAAAGAGACTCCCATCTATTAGCACTCTTATCCATGTCCAAATAGGAGAAGGCGAGGGAAGAGAGATGATTAGAAAGATTAATTTTATCAGACAGAGGCAGTTTCATTTGACAGTCTTTTGCTACCTGATCTTTGAATTGTTGCGTCTTTAAAGATGCACCGATTTGCACTTTTTGTAGTCCGTATTCTTTGGCGAAGGAGTAAAGCTGGTCCTGAGAAAGCATTGGCAAAGCATCAATATTTTTCCAGAATCCTCGATCTTCCTGGGGTGGTAGTATCTTTAATAACTCTTGGTTTTGCTTATCGAGTATCTTCTTATATTGCTGACGAAATTCAAGGGTTGTTCCAGGTCTTTCCTCCATACTACCTAAAGCAATTATTGGAGAAATATGTGCAAAAGTAAACCCTTGGTTGATTTCACTCATTCCAAGAGAGGGATTGAGAGAAGAAGCTGTACGGAAATCCTCCACGGCCTTCTCAAATTCTCCGTTTCCAAAATACAGACAGCCTCTCCCATTGTATGCAAGAGCAAACTCAGGGTTAATAGTAATGGCTTGATTAAAGGCCTCTAGTGCTTCCGTACCTACTCCAAATGAGGCTTCTTGGATAACTCCAAGTGCTCCCAAATTGGCATACGCATCGGCAAATTCGGGGGCAAGTTTTGTTGCCAGGTAAAAATCCACCTGGGCATTACCCCACTCGTTTGTTAATACATGGACAACTCCACGGGCATTATAGGCAAGGGCAAAGTCATATTTTATCTGCAAGGCTTGAGTAAATCTTTCCTTTGCCTCTTTTAAATCCCCCACTCTTGCCTTTGTATCGGCTGAAAGGTAAAGGGCAAATGGATTATTAGGATTGTGCAGTAGTAGTGATTCTGTCCACCTGGACCATACCTTAAGGTCGTCCTCTTTTTTTGCGGAGAGAAAGAGTAGCATAGAGGCGTTATTACGATTGGTGGCAAGGCAAGCGTGTCCCATAATAAGCCTTGCTACAGGGTCATCTGCTTTTGAGTCGTCCTTCTCAAGTATCCTGATAACTTCTTCCCAATTCCCTTTGAGGATAACCTCCTCTATGTGTGTCCCAATAGAACCCTGGGCAATACTAAAGATAGGTACAAGAATCAATGATATAAACACCTGGAAGAATAACTTTGTCTTTCTCATCCCTTCCTCCTTAGAAACGGATCATCTGCAATTTAGTTGGTCGTTGAGGGAAATTTTTGGACTCCTACACCAATATTATTGAATTGTCTTCGTAGAATGTAGTAATATGGTGAAGACCGAGGGTAACTACGAGGTAGTTGTTCAGACGGTGTGGGTAATCCCAAAGAATATTCTAAAAG
>DNCN01000021.1 GCA_003485015.1 bacterium | reverse complement strand
GGTCAAATGTCAACCTGGCTGCAGAATTTGTCAATATGATCTTAGCCGAACGTGGCTTTATGGCCAACTCCCGGGTCATAACCCAGGCAGACCGAATCTTGATGGATGTCATGAGACTAAGGATGTAAGCCAACTGAATAATAGGTTAGTAGCCTAAGACAGTTGATAACTAATCGTTCTTAGCATCAATGAGACCCATTTAAAAAGTGGTCTCCCTCGGTTGAAGAAGTAGGGGGTTTATCCCCTACCTCTTTTTTGAGGAGCTTTCTCTTTCCAAGGGATTCAAGGTAGATGAGCAAGACCGATACATCCACCAAGCGGATGTCTGGGATACGTGAGGCTTGACCAATGGAGAGGGGCTTCAACTGAGAGAGTTTCTCCCTTGTTTGGTAGGAGAGGCCTGGAACAGTAGAGTAGTCTAGATCTATTGGGATTCTCTTTTCCTCGAGTTTTTTAAATCGTTCTATCTCCTGGAGTTGGCGTTTAATGTAGCCTTCATACTTTACCTCTATCTCTACTTGCTCAATTACCTTAGGATGGAGATTAGGGTCGAATCCATCTAGCCTCTTCAAATCCTGGTAATTTACCTCTGGCCGCTTCAGTATCTGGGCCAGAGAGGTTGATCCTTTGATGTTTAAATGGGAGAGACCTCTCTCTTCAAGTATTTGAGGGGAGGTGGTCGTTCTCTTCAGCCGGAGCATCTCCTCCTTTATCCTTCTCTTTCTATCGATACACTCACTATACTCTTCTTCGCTGATTAGCCCAAACCGATAGCCATACCCCATCAATCTCAAGTCAGCATTATCCTGACGCAGGAGCAGACGATATTCAGCCCTTGAGGTGAACATTCGGTAAGGTTCAGAGACCCCTTTAGTCACTAGGTCATCGATCAAGACACCGATATACGCCTCAGATCTTTTGAGAATGAAGGGGAGCCTCTTCTTAAGTTTTAAAGTCGCATTTATTCCAGCTATCATCCCTTGACTAGCTGCCTCTTCGTAACCGGTGGTACCGTTGATCTGACCAGCAAAGTATAGACCGGAGATAGATCTCGATTCCAAGGTAGGTAGGAGCTGGATGGGGTAGATGAAGTCGTATTCGATGGCATAGCCCGAATGGAGGATTTCTGCCTCCTTCAAGCCCTCGATAGTCCGAAGGACCTTTATCTGGATCTCCTCAGGAAGGCTAGTGGAGAGCCCATTGATGTAGAAGACATCTGTATCTCTTCCTTCTGGCTCTAAGATAATCCGGTGGCAATTCCTCTCTTTGAACCGGACCACTTTATCCTCGATCGAGGGGCAGTAGCGTACACCGATACCTTTAATCCGACCACTATAGAGGGCTGTTTTATGGAGATTCTCACGGATTATCTTGTGAGTGGTGTGGTTAGTATAAGTGAGGTAACAAGGAAATTGTTCCTGTTCGATCTTCTCAGTCCTGAAAGAGAAGGGAGTGGGAGGTTTATCTCCTTCCTGTACCTTCAATCGAGAGAAGTCAATGGTCTGTTTATCGAGGCGGGGGCTAGTACCAGTCTTCAGCCGGCCAACACTAAAACCCAGCTCCTGCAAGCTCTTAGCCAAGCCTATTGAGGGAGGCTCATTAGCCCGACCAGCAGGACAAGAGGTTTCACCGATATGGATAAGACCATTTAAGAAGGTTCCGGTGGTAAGAATAACCTTTTTTGTCCTATATTTTGTCCCGTCCTGAGTTAAAACCCCAATAACTTGTCGTCCTCTCTTTGAAGATCTTACAAGGAGTTCTTCGACAAGACCCGATCTTATCTCTAGTCCCTCCTGATCTTCTAAAGTGCGGTACATCAAGGATTGGTAAGCTCGCTTATCCACCTGAGCCCTTGGGGATCTAACCGCTGGACCCTTTCCAGTGTTGAGCATCCGGAATTGTAAACCAGTAATGTCGGTCACCCGTCCCATCTCGCCACCCAAGACATCCATCTCTTTAACCAGTTGGCCTTTAGAGAGACCACCAATAGCTGGATTACAGGACATCTGGGCGATGGTCTTTGGGTCTATGGTGAGAAGAAGCACCTTGGCCCCCATTCGTGAGGCGGCTAAGGCGGCCTCGCATCCGGCGTGCCCCCCACCAACGACAATAATCTCATAATCAAAAGACATTCTCTTCCTCTTTGCACCTATTTTACTCCATTACAGCTTGATTGACAAGAAAAAAGACCAAAAATACTCTCCTTAGGAGAACGGCTTGAGAAGCAAGACTTGGGGGTCGAAGGGGTTGCGCAAAGGTAAGTCTCTTCATATAAGAGGTTTAGGATAGGGAAAATACAGAGGGAATTAGTTTAAAGTGGTAGTATTTATTGACTTGACAAAACTTTGAGTTTCAGGTAAAGTAAGTTTCAGGTAAAGTAAAAAAGGAGAGGTTATGCCGAAGAGAAAAGACTTAAAGAAGATACTTATCATTGGGTCTGGCCCCATCATCATCGGGCAAGCGTGTGAGTTTGATTACTCGGGGACTCAAGCCTGCAAGGCGTTGAGAGAAGAAGGGTATGAAGTCGTCCTCGTGAACTCCAATCCAGCTACGATCATGACTGATCCAGGGATGGCTGATAAGACCTACATTGAACCACTTACCCCAGAGACTCTAGAGAAGATCATCAAAGAGGAGAGGCCAGATGGACTCCTTTCAAGTCTAGGGGGACAGACTGGCCTCAATCTTGCCTTTAGTCTCTACAAATCTGGGGTACTAGAGAAGTATGGGGTTGAGATCATTGGTGTTAAAAGTGATGCCATCGAGCGGGGAGAAGATAGGATCGCCTTTAAAGAGATGATGAAGAGACTCCGTATCCCTGTCCTGCGATCTGAGCCCTGCCATTCGGTTGAAGAGGCAGAGAGGATAGCCGAAGAGCTTAGGTACCCAGTGATATTGAGACCTGCTTATACTTTGGGTGGAACAGGCGGAGGATGTGTTTATAATATAGAAGAATTGAGGACTGTTGTCACTAGAGGTTTAGCCGCAAGCCTTATTCACCAGGTACTGGTTGAGGAGTCTGTCTTAGGATGGGAAGAATTGGAGCTCGAGGTTGTAAGAGATCAGAAGAATCAGAAGATTACAGTATGTTTTATTGAAAATATTGATCCTATGGGGGTTCACACCGGTGATAGTTTTTGTACGGCTCCCATGCTCACAGTACCCGAATCTCTGCAAAAACGGATGCAGGAGCTCTCTTATAAGATTGTGGAGGCCATTGGGGTTATTGGGGGAACGAATATCCAGTTCGCACATAATCCCAAAGACGGTAGATTAGTAGTTATAGAGATAAACCCGAGAACCTCCCGCTCCTCGGCCCTTGCCTCCAAGGCCACCGGTTTTCCCATCGCCCGTATCTCTGCAAAACTCGCCTCGGGTATAACCTTGGATGAGATCCCCTATTGGAGGAAGGGGACACTGGAAAATTACGAACCCTGGGGCGACTACGTGGTGATCAAATTTGCCCGCTGGGCCTTTGAGAAGTTTCCCCAGGCTAAAGATATCCTAGGCACCCAGATGAAGGCTGTGGGTGAGGTGATGAGTATCGGTAAGACCTTTAAGGAGGCGTTCCAGAAGGCCATCCGATCCCTTGAGATAAAGAGATACGGTTTGGGTGTTGAAAGGTTTAAAGCCCTTTCACTGGCACAGCTAAAAGAGAGATTGAGTGTTCCCTCAAGCGAACGGATCTTTTTGATGTATGAGGCATTACGCAGAGGCATCTCTCCTGAGGAGCTCCATAAGATGACCTCTATTGGAGCATGGTTCATTAATGAGATGAAGGAACTTGTGGAGTTTGAAGAGGAACTACTTAAATATACCTGGAGTATCCTTCCTGATAAGGAATTGATCAAGGCAAAGGAGTGGGGCTTTTCGGATAGGTACCTGGCTGATCTCTTTAAGATAAAGGAGAAGGAAGTCAGAGAGAGAAGGATCGCTATCGGAAAACGTGGACGGTTCGATGCCATCCTCGTTAGTGGAGTAGAGAACGCTGCTTACTACTATTCTACTTATACTGATGGTGAAGATAAAGTCGAGGTCTCATCGAATAAGAAGATTTTAATCTTAGGAGGTGGGCCTAACAGGATTGGTCAAGGGATAGAGTTCGACTATACCTGTGTCCATGCGGCCTTTGCTTTAGCGGATGAAGATTATGAATCGGTCATGATCAATTGTAACCCTGAGACGGTCTCAACCGATTATGATACAGCAAATAAGCTCTACTTTGAGCCCTTGACTGTGGAGGATGTCTTGACCATCTATGAGAAAGAGAGACCAGAAGGCGTCATCGTTCAGTTTGGAGGACAGACACCACTGAACATCGCTCAAGAATTGAAGGATAATGGAGTAAATATCTTAGGAACTAGCCCTGAGAGTATCGGTTTTGCCGAAGATAGGGAGAGATTTCGCCAGAAGATGATAGAGCTTGAGATCCTTCAACCCGAAGGTGGGACGGCACGCTCCTTAGATGAGGCTATAGAGACAGCCAATAGGGTTGGTTATCCCCTCATGGTCCGGCCATCCTTTGTCCTTGGTGGCCGAGGGATGGAGATTGTTTATGACGAAGAGATGCTCCAAAGATATGTTCAGGAGGCCATTCAAGTCAGCCCCGAATATCCCATGCTCATCGATAAGTTCCTTGAAGATGCTGTTGAGGCTGAGGTTGATGCCCTCTGTGATGGAGAGGAGACCTTTGTAGTGGCTGTGATGGAGCATATTGAGCTAGCGGGTGTTCATTCAGGAGATTCGGCCTGTGTAATTCCATCAAGGACCATAAAAGATACTCACTTAAAGACCATAGAGGAGTATACCACTAAGATTGCTAGGGAGCTGAAGGTGGTGGGCCTGATAAACATTCAGTATGCTATCTGTGACGATAAAGTGTATATCTTAGAGGCTAACCCCCGAGCATCACGGACAGTTCCTTTAGTCTCTAAGGTGGTGGGAATCCCTGTTGCACAGATAGCTACCAAGCTGATATTAGGTAGAAGATTGCGTGAATTTCCTGAGCTTAAGAAGCGGGATATTTTACATGTTGGGGTTAAAGAGGCAGTCTTTCCCTTCAATATGTTCCCTGAGGTGGACCCTCTTTTGGGTCCTGAGATGAGGGCTACTGGAGAGGTCATGGGGATTGCCGAGACCTTCGGTCTCTCTTTCTATAAAGCCCAGGAGGCAACAGGTTCGAAGCTCCCCTTGAAAGGAAATGTTTTACTTACAGTGGCAGATAAGGATAAACCAGCCTTACTTCCTATCGCTAAAGAGATTCATAAACTGAGGCTTAATATCTATGCCACAGAGGGTACTAGTCTCTATCTTAGCGAGCACGGTATCTCTAATACGATGATAAAGAAGCTCCATGAAGGGAGGCCAAACATTGCAGATGCTATCAAAAATGGAGATATCCATCTTATTATCAATACGCCAATCGGTCGGATGAGCAAATACGATGATAGCTATATCCGAATGATGGCCATCCAGAACAAGGTCCCTTACATTACCTCAATACCTGCTGCCCAGGCAAGTATTGAAGGGATTGAAGCTAGGAAGACCTCTGAAATCCCCCCCAGGCCTCTTCAAGAGTATCACAAGGCACTCTCATTCTAGAAGGAGGGTGATTTTATGAGTGTTTTGGTTGTTGGTTCGGTAGCCCTCGATACTATTGAGACCCCCTTCGGAGAGGCAGAGGAAGTTCTTGGTGGAGCTGCGATCTACTCTTCGGTGGCGGCTTCACTCTTTACACAGGTGAGGTTAGTAGGTGTGGTTGGTTCAGACTTCCCCCAGGAACATATAGACCTCCTCTTACGTCGGAAGATCGACCTTGCTGGACTAAAGAGACGAGAGGGTAAGACCTTCCGCTGGTCAGGGAAGTATGGGTATAATCTGAATGAGGCTGAAACCTTAGAGACTCAACTGAATGTCTTTGAGGACTTTAGGCCAGAGATCCCCGAGGGTTATCGAGATTCAGAACTGGTCTTTTTGGCCAATATCGACCCTGAGCTTCAACTCCAAGTCTTGGAACAAGTATCAGCCCCTAAAGTGGTCACCTGCGATACCATGAACTTCTGGATCAATGGCAAACGTGAGGCCCTCCTTGAACTTCTCAAACATGTAGATATTATCATCCTCAATGATGCCGAGACTAGACAGCTCGCCAATGAACCCAATTTAGTTAAGGCTGCCAATATCCTCCGAGGTTTTGGTCCAAGATATGTGATTATCAAAAAAGGTGAACATGGAGTGGTAATGTTCACCAGTTCCTCCGTCCTCTCTGTTCCGGCCTACCCTTTAGAATATATCTTTGATCCAACCGGTGCTGGTGATACCTTCGCCGGTGGGTTTATGGGCTACTTGGATACCTGTGGTGAATTGGAGGAGGCTAACCTTCGGAAGGCTATCGTCTTTGGGAATGCCTTGGCCTCCTTTGTTGTGGAGGAATTCAGCTTGAGGCGTCTGGCAAGGGTCCATCTCGGTGAGGCTAGAGATAGATTTAGAGAATTCAAAAGGATGTCCCATTTTGAGGAGATGTAAAGACCCTTTATCCCCTCTTGCCGAAGGTTGTAGAGGGGGTGATCTTATGTCCAGCCAAGAAGGCTCTAATATCCATTGTCCTTTTATCCTCGGGTTGGAGCTCAAGGATAGAGAGGTAGTCTTCGCCACATGCAACGACCATCTCTCCAGTCTTAAGAGAGACTATCCTTCCTGGGGTCCTATCTTCTGATTTATCCTCAACTACCCTCGATCGGTATATCTTGACCCTCTTTTCCTCAAGGAATGAGTAAGCACCGGGAAGGGGGTTCAATCCTCGAATGAGGTTATGAATCTCTCTGGCAGACTTGGTCCAATCGATAAGGGTCTCTTCTTTGCTGATAACTGGGGCATAAGTGGCAGACTCCTCGTCTTGCCTCCTCCTTGGAACCTTACCCTGTTCAACCAGCCTCATGGTCTCAAGTAAGAGATCAGCACCGATTGTTGCTAGCCGCTCTGAGAGTTCACCTGCGGTCTCATCGGCCAATATCTCAACCTCTTTTTGAAGGATGATATCTCCAGTATCCATCCCTTCATCTAGATACATGGTTGTAACACCAGTGATCTCCCTGCCCAAGATAATGCTCCGGGGGATAGGAGCTGCCCCGCGTAGATCAGGAAGGAGCGAAGCATGAAGGTTGATGCATCCAAACTTAGGGATATTCAAGATCTCAGAGGGAAGGATCTGACCATAGGCCACAACCACAATAGCTTCCCCGGTGAACTTCTGAAGATAAGTTATTACCTCCTTCTCTTTGATTCTAGGAGGTTGATAGATAGGGAGTCCCATCTGGAGGGCAAGAAGTTTCACCTCTGGCGGCTTAGGCTTCATTCCCCTTCCACCTGGACGATCAGGCTGGGTAATAACTAAGATAATCTCAAATTTACTCTCGACAAGCCTCTTTAATGAAGGAAGGGCAAAGGAGGGTGTTCCCATAAAGATTATCTTCATCGTCAATATCCCTAAAAATACAAAAAAGATGGCTTAGGCCATCTTTTAATCTACTTTAGAATTACGAACTTTTTATTTCAGTTTATCCGTCTTCTTATTAAGAGATCGTTATCGTGTTGCCACTTATAGAATTTGGAGGATTTATTACCCAGGCAAACCTCTTCTAATGTCACTCCCATCTCTTTGGCTGATTCCATATAGAAATTGACTACCTTTTCTAAGCGGCTAATGGCCGTGTTTACAGTATGACCATAGGTATAAATCTCTAATCTCGGACAGGAGGCAATATAGTTATTATTACCGCCGTCGCGGAATACTTCTATCGCTAATTCCACTATGCTCCTACCTTCGGATCTGATGTTCAATATTTAATTCGGCAAATCCTAGGCAGGGCTTTAGGAATTATTCACCCCTCTCAGAGAAATTTTGTTTAATCCTCTTCTAAACTAAGGCTAATGCAAAACTTACCACCCCAGAGGAGAGATTCAGTCTGTAGCCTCAGCTTTAAGGAGTGTCTCCCAGTTCCTATCCACCTCCTCCTGTAGTCTCTTAACTACCCATTCATTCTCGGGTGAGAATAGATGCCTAAACCTCCCCTGGGGCTTGAGAAAATCTACAAGAGGCTTCTTCTCTTTTGGTTTAGAGGTTATCCTCGTAACCCCATCCTCAACCTCATAGAGGGGCCAGTAACAGGTATCAACCGCAAGCCTACTCATCTCGATGGCATCATCAGATTTTGATCGCCAGCCTCTATGGCAGGGGGTGAATATATTCATAAATTTTGACCCCTTTATCCCGAGTGACTTCTTCACCTTCTTCATCAGATCAAGCCAGTGGCTTGGTGAGGCCTGGGATGCATAAGGGATGTTATGTGCGGCCATAATCTTGGTCATATCCTTTCGAGGCTGACTCTTCCCTGGGATCACCGTCCCCGCAGGGCTTGTGGTGGTATCACTACCTAAAGGGGTGGCGCTTGAGCGCTGAATGCCCGTATTCATATAGGCCTCATTATTGAGGCATATGTAAAGGATATCGTGGCCACGCTCCATAGCCCCTGAAAGGCTTTGAAATCCGATATCATATGTCCCGCCGTCTCCAGCAAAGACCACGAACTTCACCTCTTTATCCATCTTGCCCTTCTTCTTCAAGGCTTGATACATCGATTCCACACCAGCAATCGTGGCCGCCGCATTCTCAAAGGCACTATGTATCCAGGGGATCCTCCAGGCGGTGTAGTGTGAAATACAGGATGAGACCTCCAGGCATCCTGTGGGAGAGCAGGCAACAATGGGATAGTCTGAGGCAGCAAGAACCATCTTGACGATGATTGCCTCCCCACAGCCCGCGCATAGCCTATGGCCGTAAGTAAAGAGATCCTCTCTCTTGGATAGTTCCTTTAAAGTCAGTTTTGTCTCCATTCTACTCCCTCGCCCCGATATATTCTTTGATAGCCTTTACCCTGCCTGTCTCTGCTGTCTTGATAAGCTCCAGAAGGACCCCCTCTGCATGGCAGGGCAGGAAGTCCCTTCCGCCAAGACCATAGATCTTATTTATCACTATGGGTCTCTCTTTAAAAGGATATAGGGCAGAACTTATCTCCATAAAGAGCGGTCCATACCCTCCAAAGGAGTCAGCCCTGTCCATAACCGCAACTGCCTTCAGGCCCTTTAGGGCAGAACCAATCTCTTCATATGGGAATGGCCGAAAGAGCCTCGGCTTTAAAAGCCCAGCCTTAATGCCCCTCCCTCTGAATTCATCGATGACATCCTTGGATGTCCCAGCCGCAGAGTTCAATATGACTATAGCGATCTGGGCATCATCCAGTCTATATGCCTCAAAGAGACCATACTTTCTTCCACTCATCTCTTCAAAGGCCTCGGCCACATCGAGGACAACACCCTTAACATTCTCCGTAATGACCTCATGCTGGGCCCTCTTGAACTCATGATAGTAGTCAGTGAGGATCAATGGCCCTATGCTCTTTGGGTTTTCAAGATCAAGGAGTGGATTTAGGGGTTTAAATTCTCCCACAAAGTCTTTGGCTGGGCCATCTTCAAGATACTCTATCCTCTCTATGGAGTGGCTGATAATAAACCCATCAACACAGATCATAACCGGCAGCCTCACTTTCATATCCTCGGCAATCCTGAATGCCTGGATGGTATTGTCATAAACCTCCTGGGCATTCTCAGACCAGAGTTGTATCCAACCAGAGTCTCGGGCACCCATAGCATCTGAATGATCTGAGTGGATATTTATAGGGGCAGATAGTGCCCTGTTTATGATGGGCATAACTATGGGAAGTCTCATTGCAGAAGCAACAAAGAGCATCTCCCACATAAGGGCAAGGCCTGGGCCGCCGGTGGCGGTGGCCACCCTCCCACCAGCCGCAGAGGCACCGATACAAACACTCAAGGCACTATGCTCACTCTCAGCCAAGATCAGCTCTGTATCTACCTTACCATCAGCAACAAGACTGGCAAATGCCTGCATAAGATCTGTCTGGGGAGTAATCGGGTAGGCGGCACAGACATCTAAATTCGCT
>DNCN01000065.1 GCA_003485015.1 bacterium | reverse complement strand
ATTTGAAGATAGGCTCGCCGGCACCTCATTTAAGAGGACTAAATCAATATTGCCTCCCAAGATCTCTATCAGATTAGAATAGATCTCGTCCTCCACTCTTTCATCTTTCAGATAGAGGGCAAGATCGAAATCGGATTCATCCATTATAGAGTCTTTTGTTTGAGAGCCGAATAGAAAGCCAAGGATAACGTTCGGTTCATTCCTGAGGTATTCTTTTAAGCCTTCAATCTTTTTGTCTTCCATTCTATCTTCAGCCATTATCAGTCGTCTTTGGCCCTTTTTTAGGCTCATCGCGGAATATAGTGGGTAGGAAGAACTAATATAGATATGTTGCATTTGGATGAGGTAATTCCCAGATGCAACAGAGAGATTATCTCACAAAACTATCAGAATTTCAAGGTTTTTTATAAGAATAAAGATATCGATGAGGCCATATTTGCCTTAAAAAATGGCATGTGAACTCAAAAACAAGGGAAAGCTACTATTAAAGGGAGGGAGCAGAGGAGCTTATTCTGGATTTGAAGTGAACCGGTAGCCTACGCCGTGGATGGTGGTGATGTATCTTGGATGAGCGGGGTTCTCTTCGATCTTCTGTCTAAGCTTAGCGATGTGCTGATCGAGGGTTCGGGTTGTACCTTCATATTTGAGTCCCCAGATCTCATCAAGAAGGGTGAATCGGTGGACCACCTCACCATCATGCTGGATAAAGAGCTGTAAGAGCTGGACCTCCCTGGGGGTAACGAGAAACTCTTCATCTCCTTTTTGGCCCCTCAAGGTCTTGGGATTGATATGGATATTGCCAAAGACTATGGGACGATCGTCCTCTTCCCTTTGTGTCCGGGCGTTACTCCGGCGCAAGGCAGCCCTGATCCGGGCAAGGAGTTCCTTCACTCCAAAGGGTTTCACGATATAATCATCTGCGCCGATCTCAAGACCAACAACCTTGTCTATCTCTTGCCCCTTGGCAGTAAGCATCAGAATGGGGGTGGTAAGATCTTTTCTGCGTATCTCCCGGCATACATCGTAGCCGCTCTTCTCTGGGATCATGATATCTAAGAGGATTAGATTCGGCTTCTCCTGTCGGTATAAACGGAGTGCCTCAAGGCCATCCCTGGCAGAAGATACCTCAAATCCCTCTATATTGAGTAGATCGATGAGGCCAGTCAATATAGGGTAATCATCTTCCACTACGAGTATCTTCTCTCTCTTCATGGCCTCTCTCCCTTTAGAGGCAACCTTATCTGGAAGATACTACCGCCACCCTCTCTGGGAAGATAGAGTATCTCACCATGGTGGTCCTGGATGATCCGTTGGGCTATGGTGAGCCCCAGACCACTACCCCTCACCCTGGAGGTCAAGGTATCATCGACCCGATAGAACTCCTTAAATATATTCTCTGCCTCTCTACTTGGTATGCCAATCCCTCTATCTTTAATGTTGATGAGGGCAGAGTTCTGGCTCTGCACAAGTTCAATGCTTATCTCTCTTCTCTTATCGGAATACTTTTCGGCATTGGCCAGGAGGTTCAAGGCTACCTGCTTTATCGCCTCTTCATCGGCTTGAACGATCAGGCATTCAGTATCGGCCCTGAAGCTTACCTCAAACCCATTGTGTTCAAGCCTCACCCTTTGACCCTCAAAGATATTTTTGCACAGGGAGATTAGATCGAGCTCTCTCATATTATAGTCTCTCTTACCTTGCTCCATTCGGGAGAAGTCAAGGACGTTATTGATGAGACGGGTGAGCCTCTCGGTCTCTGAGAGCATGATATCGAGATACTTCTTGCGCTTGGCCTCATCGGGCTGACATCTCTCTTTAAGCATCTCGGTAAACAGGCGGATGGAGGTCAAGGGGGTTTTGAGCTCGTGCGAGACATTGGCCACAAAGGTCGTCTTCTGCTTGGCAAGGGCCATCTCACTGTAGAGCGATTTTAGGATAAGCACTCCCCCTGTAGTTATGGAGATAATCAGGATGATGACCAGCATCCACATGATGAGTGCGGCCATATGTGCCTTGGAAGAGGCCACGTTCGGGTCAGTAAGATAGGCCACCATCTCCCAGTGGGGGAGTATCTCACTAATCTCCCGGGCAACAAATGGCCTCCGCCAGTTACGTCCTGGATCTCCCAAAGGGGCAATGAGTGGCCTTGCCCTCTCATCAAGTATGGTAAGGATCCTCACGGGTGAGTAGATATCGGGTAGGACACCCAGGATTCTCTCTATAAGACCTTCCTGGCTGATGACACATCCTACGATACGGCCAGCCTTATCCTTCTTCCAGAAGATAAGCCTCAATCTCTCCTCGATAAGATTCGGGATGATTCCGGATTCAGCTTCAGCGATGATCTGGCTAAATCTCAATGGTTCTAAAACGAACATGGATTTCTGACCCTGTGATTCTTTCTGTTTTGTGAATCCTTTTGCAGGAATCTCGACTATTCGTGAAAGGAGTCTCTGACCTTTCTTTTCTGCCTGCTCATAAACCTCCCTACGAACCGGTTCATCTTGCCTAAATCTGCTCAGTGCCTGCTGGGCTCTGTACTGGTCTTTGTAAGAGTAGGAGCCGGTTTTGTCAGTATCTCGTTGTCCAGATTCTTCCCTTTCCTGTAATTGCGGCCTTGGTGATTCTTTCATTATCTCATCTTTGTAGGCAAGGGCAATATTTAAGGGGATAGGTATGGATGTTCTGTCATGGAAGAAGTCTCTGGCCCAACCAAGAAAACAGAGTTCCTCATTGGTTAGGCCTTGATCGAATTTGGGCCACAGGATCTTATGGGTAGGGGATAAGAGGTAAGGGATGCCGACCAGGGATGAGGCTTCCTTCCAGGCTAGAAACGATCTGGCATAATCACCATCTTCAGGGATACTGGCGGTATTGACCAACTCCCCCTGAATCTCTCTTAGCTCGGTGTTGACCAGCGATACCGCATGGTCGATCTCTGCCAGGAGGGTCTCTTCCAGCCGTTTTTCGATGTAAGCCTCCTCACGACTCACCGCCCTGATGGCCATAAGGCTCAAGATGACACTGGGAATGACCACGGCCACGATGAATAGCATCCCCAACTTGGGCTTTAGTCTGAATTTAGGCATATTAATCTGCCCCAACCTGTTCTTGCCCTTCTGATCTTCTCTCCCATTTCGAAGCCCGCCATAAGTAAATCAGGGAAAGGAGGGTAAAGAAGAGTATGATCATCGAGAGGGCTTTCGATATAAACCAGACCGAGATCATCAGAACAAAGAGGATAAAAGGGATATGTATAGGCTTAAGGTTCTTTAGCAGAGTCCTTGTGGGTTTCTCTAAAAGGGCCCTTAAGGATTCAATCATTCCCTTTATCCTTCTGCGGCCTTTGTAAAGGACTAGGAGAACAAGGAGTAATATCAGTCCTTTTATTATCCACATTATCCCATCACCCACATAGATAAATCTGAGCTCCAGAGGCTCCTCGCTGACGATGGTCTTGGCAAAGCGGTATATCTGTCCGGTGGTAGGGATCTGGACCTTGATTGGGAGCGTTCCTGATATAACTGGTGCTCCAGGTTTGGGTTCCTGGATTTCGCTTATTCTCTGGCTAAATCCCTTCTCTTGCTCTATCTGAGTCGCTATCTCATCTT
>DNCN01000150.1 GCA_003485015.1 bacterium | reverse complement strand
TGGTTTATAATCGCCTAAAATTTTTTTAATCTTTAATTCTTTGTGGAAAGTACTTTTGAAGTGACCAAAGAAGAACGAGCCAGTTTTCTAAAGAACTTTGCCCGGAGTAGGGAGTGGCGCAAGATCCGGGAGTCAATCCTGGTAAGACTTACTGCCCCTTATTGGATGATGGATGAGGATGGAAACTACCTCTCTGAAGTCAAACAAAACCGAAGTTACTGCCAGATGATAAAGGAGACAATGCTGGGAGCAAAAAACTGCCAAGATCAATTGACTAAAGGCTTAGAGCAGATGAAAGAGAAGAGGGGTCCCATTATTACCAGATGTCGTGCTGGTATTATGGGATTTATCTCTCCTTTGATCTTGGAAGATATAATCATTGGTGTCATCGGCGGCTGCCAGATTATAGACTCTGGAACCTCTCTTGATGTCTATCGGAATGCAGCTGTTGAATTCGGGCTTGATGACAATAAATTCATTTCTTGTCTTCATGAACAAGAGGCTATCTCCTGGAGCTTGCTCGAGGTGGAGGTTCACCTGATCCATCTGTTAGCCCAATCCTCAATAGAGATAGTCATTCAGAAGGGTATAGTAAATGAGCGGGACATTCTACTGAATAATCTTGTCCGATTCTATAGGTCATTGGAAGAGAGAAGGGATCTTTTCTTAAGGGCTGAGCCTGAAGAACTTTACCAGTTGATAGTCCAAATCATCTCAAAATCAATCAACTGTGAGGTATGCTCTCTAATGCTTGTTGACCCAAGGACTAATCTTCTAAATATTCAAGCTGCTGTTGGTCTTCCGCCCGAGGTAGTGAGGAGGACAAGTGTTAAAATTGGCGAAGGAGTCTCTGGATGGGTGGCAGTCCATGGTAAACCTCTCTTAGTCAAAGACATCACTCAAGATCCCAGATTCAGGCCAGCATCTACAGATCGATACTACACTAATTCTCTCATCTCAACTCCAATAAAGATCGACCAGAAGACCATCGGTGTGCTTAACGCCAACAATGAGGCCTCAAGGCGGATCTTTAATGAGGGCGATCTAAGGCTCCTAGGTATTATCGCTGAGCATGCCGCGGTAACTATTGAAGGTATAAAGGGTTACGAAAAGAAGAAACATGAGGAATGGATAGCCACCCATACCTTAGAGGAACGTCAGGAAGCCTTACGCCTCCAGGCTGAGAGGATGAAGGCGGAGATGGAGCGGCGAATCGAAGAGGAGGCTGAAGAGAAGGAAAGATTGAAGAGAGAGACTGAAAGGCTGACCCTTGAGGTTTCACGGATAGAGGAACTTCGCAAGACCGCCGAGCAATTACAACATGAAGCACTATCTGCCAAAGAGGCTGCTGAGAAAGAGAGATTGAAGATCGAAGCGGCTAGACTCCAGGTAGAGGCTGAAGATCTGGAACATAGAAAGGAGACCGAATCCCTTAGACAGCAGGTAGAAAATCTGAGATCAGAGGTGAAACATCTCAAGTCTGAGGAAAGTAACCTGAAGAAGCAACTCCGTGAAGCCGAAGAGCTACTTGTCCATGCAGAACAAGCAGGTGCCTTGGAAGAGGAGACTAAAGACCTTAGAAGACAGATCGCTTTGATGAAAGAGGAGGAAGAACGACTCAGAACTCAGATAGCAGAGGTAGAAAGGTTGCGCGCTCGGGCCGAGGAGGCAGAGAGATTACGGGCTCAAACAAGAGAGCTCACCACCCTCTATGAACTCTCGAAAGAGATCATCTCTATTCCTGAGCCAAAGGAGATTCCTCCCTGGACCCTGGAAAAGATCCAACCCTTGCTCAATTGCGATATTTCGGCTTATATCCTACTCGAAGGAGATGGTCTCGTCAGTGAGATAAAACCCTTCAGGCCCGTCTCAGAAGAATTTATCGATGAGTTTAAATCTCAGATGATCGAGAACTCCAAGTCTCTCCTTTCCAAAGCGAAGAAACCCATAAAGTTAGATTTCGAGATTAAGTCTGAGGAGATGATAATCAAAGGCGGAAGTTTTGAGAGACCCAGGATTTCCTATACATCCTTCATTGATCGAGACTCTCCCACTGGTATCCTCTATGTGGGACATCAACCTAAGAATGGGGATGAAGAGTTGATTAGAAGGGTTCTTCCCATCGTCGGCGTACATGTCTCAACTGCCATAGAGAAACTGAGGATCTACCTTGAGACCAAGGATCTGGTGGATAGGGATGAACTGACTGGACTCTATAACTTCCGTTATTTTGGCAGACGTTTTATGGAAGAATTCAAACTCTCTGTGCGAAATAGGCGATATTTTGCCCTGTTGATGATAGATTTTGATTACTTAAAAAAGTTCAATGATACCTTCGGCCACGAAGAAGGCAATCGACTCATTAAGGCCATTGCTGGAATTATCAAACTCAACATAAGGGATGTAGATATTTTGGCAAGATTTGGTGGGGATGAATTTGTGGCCATCCTCCCTGAAACCTCTGGGGCTCAAGCCAAGGAGGTAGCCGAACGAATCCTTGAGGCCTTACGCTCCTATGAACATATCATTGAAGGAAAGCCCTATAAGATTACAGCCAGTATAGGTCTGAGCAGTTATCCCGAACTCATGACAAAGACAGCCAAGGACTTCTTTATGCGGACCGATGAGGCCCTCTATCAGGCCAAGGGAAGAGGCCGAAACCAGGTCTATGTTTATGGAAGCAAATAGATGAATCCCTTCGCCGTGATTATGGCCGGCGGAAGAGGAGAAAGGTTCTGGCCTCTCTCCACACCTCAAATCCCCAAACCCTTCCTCAAGCTCACTGGCGATAAATCGATGCTTCAATCCTCAGTAGAGAGGATTAGACCCCTCTTTGGCGAAGATAATATCCTCCTCGTCATGGAACGTTCTCACCTTTGTCGAGCCAAAGAACAGCTCCCCTATATTCCAGATAAGAATTATATCATTGAACCGATGGGTCGGGATACAGCGGCCTGTCTGGGGCTGGCCTCTATCTATTTAGAGAGGCTTGAACCAGCGGCGATCATGGTCGTTCTGGCTGCTGATCACTACATTCCACAGGAGCAAGAGTTCTTAAGGGCACTTGAGGCTGGTATTGATCTCTTAAAAGAGAATGACTTCGTTATCACCCTTGGAATAGAACCCATCCGGCCAGAGATTGGGTATGGGTATATCGAAAAGGGTAAAGAGATCCCAAGTCCTAACGGTTTTAAAGCTTATAAGGTGGTCCGTTTTGTAGAGAAACCGGACCGAAAGACAGCCGAAAGGTACATAGCCAGTGGAGAATATTATTGGAATAGCGGAATGTTCCTCTGGCGGAACAA
>DNCN01000162.1 GCA_003485015.1 bacterium | reverse complement strand
AAATGTGAATGAAAAAGATAACAATAAGTGAAGTAAGAGGGGGGGGCAAGAGAAGGGATTTATCCACGGTATTCACAGTTATTCACCCCTCCTCCAGACCCTCTCCCATCACTACCACTACTATTTATCCACAACTATATTATACGAGGGAGGCTAAAATGTTTAACGAAGAGATCAGAAGATTCCTCGCTAATTTCTCTAAGAGCAGTGAATGGCGAAAGATCCGTGAGGTTTTGCTTTGGAAACTCGATGCGCCATGTTGGTTGATAGATAGTCAGGGAGATTATATAGTTAGGGTTACTCAGGATAAACACTATTGTGCCATAATGAAGGCTACTACCGCCAGGAAGAGGAGATGTGATGAGTATTACCAGGAACTTCAGGATGAGATGTATAAGAGCGGTGTTCCTGTAGTTAGGACCTGCCATGCCGGATTTTTGGGCTTTCAATCACCTATAGCCGTAAGTGGTGTGGTGATAGGAGGGCTAGGTGCTTCTCAAATAGTTGATCACGAGCGGAGTCTTGAAACCTATAGGGAGTACGCCGAAAGACTTGGTATTATGGGGGATAAATTTGTCTCCCATATAGATGAGCGAGAGGCAATAAATCAGTGGCTATTGGAGACTGAGGTAGGACTCATCGCCCTTCTGGCCCAGACATCGGTAGATCTGGTTATCAAAGAAGGCGACGTCTATGAGCGTGATATCCTCTTGCGGAATCTGGTTGAATTCTATAAACTTATTACTGAGAAGCAGAGTCTAATACTTGAATTAGAGGAGAAGAGGCTCTATCAGGCCATTGTTGAGATCGCTAGTCGCTCAATAGATGCCGAGATCTGTTCTTTAATGATGATCAACGAACGAACAAGCCTGTTAGAGATTAAAGCAGCTGTTGGGTTGAGTCGAGAGGTAATCGAAGAGACTAGGGTAAAGGTAGGTCAGGGGGTCTCTGGATATGTTGCTGTTTCAGGTGAGTCACTGCTGGTCAAGGACATAACCCAGGATGAGAGGTTTCGAGCTTGGTATGAAACTGGTTCTCCTAGATACTACACCAACTCGCTCATCTCCAGCCCCATAAAGATCGGTCGTAAGGTTGTTGGGGTAATCAACATGAACAATGAAACCTCCCGCCGGGTCTTTAATGAAAGAGACTTAAGTCTCCTTTCTATTATCGCCGAACATGCCTCAGTAGTCATTGAGGGTTCAAGGGCTTATCATGAACGGGCGCGGAAGGAACGGCTGGAGGAGAAAAGCCGAGAGGAACGGTCTGAGGAGATGATATCTGAGGCTAAAAGATTGCAGAACGAAATCACAAACCTCAAGGTCCATTTAGAGGTAGCAGAACGGATGAAAGAAGAAGCCGAAAGGGTAAGGAGTGGGCTCATAGAGATGGAGCGGGTAAGAGCTGAGGCAAACCGATTGAGGGAGGAGGCCAAGACGGTTGAGGATTCAGCAGAGCAAGAACGTCTGAAACAAGAAGCGGCTAAATTAGCCATCCAGGCAGAGAAGATAGAAGAACAGAAACAGGAAGAACTTCTGAAAGAGGAGGCGGAGAAGCTTAAGGCTGAAGTGGCAAAATTGAAAGAGGAGGAAGAGACTCTAAGGATAGAGATCGAGCGAGCGGAGGAGTTGATTGCTCAGGCAGAAGAGACTGAAGAATTGAAAGAAGAGACTGCAAGGCTTAAGGAAGAGCTTGAAAGGATGAAGGCCGAGGAAGAAAAATTGAAGAATCAGGTTAAAGCTTTGGAAAAACTGAGGATTCGTGCCGAGGAAGCTCACCAACTTCGGGTCCAGACAGAGGAATTGAGTCATCTCTATGAGCTCTCCAAAGAGATCGTCCAGATGGAAGACCCTCAACATATCTTAGAATGGCTTCTGACGAAAATCTTTCCCCTCTTCAAATACCATATCGCTGCCTATCTTCTGCTTGAAGAAGAGAAACTTATTGGCGAGATAAAACATGCCTATAGTCTTGAACCTAGATGTATCAATGATTTGAAAGAGAGGATGATCTCCCATTGGTCAGATGTTGATCCAGACAGGAAAGCAGAGAGAGAAATAACCATCTTAGTCGACGAAAGGAATCTGGAAGGAAGCGATGCTGTATATCCAGGGGAGATCAAAAACCTTATCTTTTTTCCAATCTTGGATAGAGGGAGGACTACGGGATTGATCTATGTAGGGAATTTTACCCCAGATGGATTTAGACTAAATGCTGATCGCTTACTCCCGATCGTTTCAAGCCATGCCTCCGTGGCGATAGAGAAAGCTAGGAAATACCTTGAGACCAAGGAGCTTGCCGAAAAGGACGAGTTGACCGGTGTTTATAACTTTCGCTATTTTGGCAAATTCTTTTCTGATGAATTTAAGAGAGCTAAGCGCTACGATAAGGAACTCTCTTTACTTATGCTCGATTTTGATCACCTCAAGAAATTTAATGATACCTATGGCCATGAAGAAGGGAACCGACTGATCAAGACCGTGGCCCAACTTATAAAAGAGAGTATTCGCGAGGTAGACTGCTTAGCCAGATTTGGAGGGGACGAGTTTGCCGTGGCTTTTCCCGAGACAGGGGCCGAGGCAGCCCTTGAGGCAGCCGAGCGGATCTTGGATAGTCTGCGAAACCATGATTATCGAATAAGGGAGGATACCTTGCATATTACCGCCAGTATTGGTTTGGCTAATCTTCGACAGATAGATGCAAGGACCCCCAAGGAACTCTTTATGCGGGCTGATGAGGCCCTCTATCAGGCCAAGCAACGTGGCCGTAATCAGGTTTATTGTTATGGGAAGGAGTAAGCAAGGAATAGATTTTGGATTAAGATTTTCCTTTCTTGATCTTGTCTCTCTATAAGGAGATCTCTTTTATCCCAATTTGCATTTAAAGGGGTTAGCGTGAGAATACTGATTACTGGCGGTGCAGGCTTTATTGGGTCTCACTTATGTGATTATCTCTTCAAGAAGGGCCATGAGGTTATCTGTATGGATAATCTCATTACCGGGAGCATTAGCAATATCGCCCATCTTAGGGGGGATAACTTTAAATTTTACAAGCATGATGTTACAGAATTTATCTATCTTGAAGGTGGTTTGAGCTTTGTCCTCCATTTTGCCTCTCCAGCTAGTCCCATCGATTACATAAAGTATCCCATCCAGACCTTGAAGGTGGGCGCCTTGGGAACTCACAAGACCCTTGGATTGGCCAAGGATAAAGGAGCCGCATATCTTCTCGCCTCTACCTCTGAGATCTATGGCGATCCCCTCATTTCACCCCAGAGAGAGGACTACTGGGGCAATGTCAATCCCATCGGCCCAAGAGGGGTTTATGATGAAGCTAAGCGATTTGCCGAGGCTATGGTTATGGCCTACCACTCCTATCACAAGGTAGATACGAGGATTGCTCGAATCTTCAATACCTATGGCCCTAGGATGCGACGGGACGACGGTCGGGCCATACCCACTTTCATCCACCAAGCCTTAACAGGAGAGGATCTGACTGTCTATGGTGACGGAACCCAGACCAGGAGTTTCTGCTATATAGATGACATGGTCGAAGGGATATACAGCTTAATTAACTCCTCTATAAATGAACCGGTGAATCTTGGAAACCCAGAGGAGATGAGTATCTTAGACTTAGCCTCTTTAATCATTGAACTTACGGGCTCCAAGAGTAAGATAGTCCACCGACCTTTACCCAAGGATGATCCTCGAATAAGACAACCAGACATCAGCCGGGCAAGGAGTCTTCTCAATTGGGAGCCTAAAATTGATTTACAAGAAGGCCTTAAGATGACTATCGGCTGGTTCAGACGGTGAAGAAGAACGATAGACTTTATATGAAGAGATGTTTCGAGCTGGCCAAAAAGGGCTCAGGAATGACAAGCCCCAATCCCATGGTTGGCGCGGTAGTGGTTAAAGGGGGAGAGGTAATTGCTGAGGGTTACCACAAGATGCCCGGTCAGCCCCATGCCGAGATCAATGTCCTTAACCAAGCAGGTAGAAGAGCCAACGGCGCTACCCTCTATCTTAACTTGGAGCCCTGTACCCATTACGGCCGCACCCCCCCTTGTGTAGATCGGATAATTGAAGCAGGGATAAGACGGGTAGTCTGTGCCTCAGTCGATCCTAACCCATTAGTTAATGGCAAAGGGGTAGAGAGGCTGAGGCAGGCTGGAATTGAGGTAATTGTTGGTATTCTGGAAGAGGAGGCAAGGCGACTTAATGAGGTTTATCTAACGTATATCACCAAAGGGCTCCCCTTTGCTATCCTCAAGCTGGCCTTAAGTTTAGATGGACGGATAACTCTTTCGGATGGGGGTTGGATAACTGGGCAGGAGGCTCGAAAGACTGGACATCGGTTGAGGAGCCAGGTTGATGCCATCCTGGTAGGTAGAGGCACGGTGATTAAGGATGATCCTCAACTGACTACCCGTCTGGTAAGAGGCAAGGACCCAATCCGGATTATAGTTGATAGCAAGGCAACCCTTCCTTCAGGGTCCAGAGTTATTACAAAAAACAAGGGTAGGATAATCCTCGCCGCTACTAAGCTAGCCTCATCAAGGAGACTTGAAAGACTAAAGGCCCAAGGAGTGGAGGTTTTGATCGTCAAAGAGAAAGATGGTTTGGTTGATCTTAGGGCACTCTTGAAGAAGCTTGCTAAGCGGGAGATAACCTCCCTCTTGGTCGAGGGTGGTGCCAAGATTGCCACCTCCTTTTTGAAAGAGAGACTCATCAATAAAGTAACCTTCTTTATCTCCCCAAAGATAATTGGTCAAGGGGGGTTGACTGCCACTACTGATAGACTTCCCCTAATTGAGCTTAGTCAAGTGGTATATAAGAAGATAGGCAAGGAGATACTCGTTACTGGGTATATGTAAGGGAATTCTATGTTTACAGGGATAATCGAAGAGAAGGGTCGGGTGAAGGAATCGGGAAGGGAGAGGTTGATCATTGAGGCAGAGAAAGT